>JAFGQK010000119.1 GCA_016935735.1 Spirochaetales bacterium
CGTAACACTTGCGTTGGCCGGATCCTTTCTGGATCTGATGTAATTACAGGTATAAATTATTTCCTGCTTCTCTTGATTTGGGTTGTGAGCGTAGCCAACGCTGTGTAATGTATGTAACAGAGTATCAGGCAAAAGGGGGGGGTGATTCTTACAATTTACCCAGGCTTAAATCGCCGTAAATTTTATATACATTACCATCCCGCGCGATTTTCAACAATTTACCGGGAAAGTACTGTGTTAATTTTTCCTGCGCTAATGCCACAACCTCTGTTGCGATTTCTTCACGCAGTTCCTCCGATACCTCTGAAAGGGTAACCAGCCGGACCTCTATGACATAACCGGGTCCGTAGTCGGATCCCAGTCCTGTGGTAAACGATGCACCGACATTAAAAAGACCGTCATGTTCCTTGTTGGAAGTGGTACCCCATTTTGCCCTGGACGGATGAAGGGGGTATGTCTCCCCATACCTGGCTTCCAGGTAATCATCAATCTCATCAAAAAGTTTTTTCAGTTTCTTTTCCCATTTAAGGGTTTCAGGATGATTTAACATGGTCTTTCCTTATTGTTAAGAATACAGGAATTCTGGGAAATATGCAACCGGTTGTACCAGCAATATGGATAGTTGGGTTGTGGGCTTAAGCCTTCGTTATGAACATTGTTCGTGATGTGTACAGGAAATATCCGGAATCTGCAAATCAGCAGGAATCAGAAAAAACGAAAAACTGCACCGGATGCCTCTTATTGTCCTATAATCTCTCTTGCCCTTCGAAGATTCGCTTTTGCATTTTCATGATCCGGTTCAATTTCCAGCGCTTTTTTCCAGTATTGGATCGCTTTTTTCAGTTCATTTTCCCGTGCATAAATAACGCCAAGCTGGTTATAAGCATTACCGGAGTCATGCGGGGTTGTGTGAATAATCTTTTTGTACTGTTCAATAGCTTCTCCAGTACGCCCGGTATTTAGATAAAGTGCGGCAAGGTTATACCGTGCCGGGGTTTCTTCCGGATTATAAAGAATCGCTTTTTTCGCATATTCTTCCATAAGGTCGAACTTGCCCTGCATGCCATATATATATGCCAGATTACTGTGCGCTCCTGAATGTTCGGGATATAATTCAATTGCCCTTTTAAACTGGATGATTGCCTCATCAAATAAATTATTTTCAAGGTAAAAAAGACCAAGACTATAAACACTTACGACATCCCGGGGATAAATTTCAATGGCTTTATTATACATTGTTATCGCCATATCATTCTCTTTTTTCCTGCTATATAAGGTGCCAAGATAAGAATATGCCGGATATGAATCGGGATTTATCTCAATTGCCTTATAAAAATTCTCTTCGGCTTCTGCAAGTTTATTTAATTTCATATATATATTCCCTATCCTTGCATACACTTCGGATCCGGTCTTGAAATCGAAAGGCAGTTCCTGTTTAATGAGGGTCAAGCTCTTTGAATATTCTTCCAGTGCCCGGTTATAGTTTGCCTTTTCTTCGTATATAAAGCCAAGGTTAAAATAAGGACGGTACCCCGGATTCTTTATGACAAATATGTTCAGGTTCGAGAGTATCACTATGCAGACCACCGCAGCGATTGTTATTGTAACCGCCAGCCATTTTTTGTTTTTAAGCAAATCCACGACAAATGTAAAACAGAATCCGGAAAAAACCGTCCATATACACATGGAAGGCAATCTATACCTGGAAGTAACAAAAAAAATAATGCATGGTAAGGAGAGAATAATGCACACAATAATCAATGTAATATTTCTTTTTTTATAAATCACCAGGAACAATCCGGCAAGGCCGGTTGCCAGTATAAATGATGACGGGAAGAATGGAATATATTTATAGAGCGACGTATCTTTTGCATAATAGATATTTCTGTTTCGCAATATCTCATAATCCGAAAAATATAAAACAAACTTCTTAACGATTAGAAACATTTCTTTTACCGGATTATGAAAAATAAATTCAAATGCTTTTTTATACCAGTACCTGTCCCGGTCTGCAAACGAATCAACTCCCTCCTCTCTTCTCGGTTCATCATAGAATTCCTCGAACGCATAACCCGGTTGGAGGTACACCGTCTCATCATAATCTTCATTATTCCCCAGGTAAAAATTTATTCCCCCATTGGCGGAAACAAGCGTGAAATGTTTACCGGTAATACTATTGCGTAAGGTACAGGGGAATATGGTCGCGAAGGTAATAACAGTCAAAATCACCGCCAGTTTCATTCCCTGTTTTTTAAAGAGAAGAAAAACATAGAAAGGCAGGAGTAAGAGATTCGTGGGGAGTGTTACTATGGAGAATCCGAAAATAATTGAAGATAAAATGATGTACAGGGTTCTTTTATTTATTATAAGAAGATAAAAAGAAACAAGGGTTAAAAAAACGGCAAGTGCGGGAATTTCCATTTCCGTACTGTAAAATATGGACGGGAAATAAAAATTATACATTATTGCACCAATAAATGCGGCAATGTCGTTAAAATAGTTCCGGCCTATAAGAAATATTAATACGCAATTGAAACTGCTCATTATGACCTGGACGAACATCAAAAGAAAGTCACTGTTCCCTGAAATGAAATAAATGAATGCAACAAAATATGGATAAAACGGCGCTTTGTAGAACACTCCCTGCGGTCTTAAGCTGAAAATATCTCCATGTAAAATATTCCTTGCCCATTCCTCATGATACAATGCATCTGCTATATGCACCTGAAAGAATGGTGAGTGTGAATAATCGATTAAATAGATAAACCGGGCAATAAATGCAACAATGAAAATAATTATGGGTAATTTATTGTTTTTTATAAAAGTAAATATTTTCTGAACTATGCTTCTTTCCACAAGATTCCTTTTATCCCGGTAAATAAAGCAAAATTATCAAGACCGGCAATAGTTACTCACACAACATGGAATGCATTGTACGGTTCAGTTCGGTCCTGTCAAGCAGGATAAAAACCGGATTATCACTCTTGCATTACATGATATATTTTACTATCATACCATAAAAACCAAAGCCGGTGTGACAGAAGGCGGGAGAAAACTGTACAGTGTGGATAAAAAATCTTTTGCGAATCCTGCTATTGATATTGCCTCTTATTCTCACGATTCCTGCTATTGAATATCTGTTTGATAACAGGCTAGTTCTTTTTCCTAACCCGGAATACACGAACCGGTTTGAAGCCAGTACAAGTCCAAATGGTACAATCGTTGACTTCCAGGTTGATTCAAAAAAGATTTCATTCTCTTATATACTAAGGCAGGAACCGGATGACCTGCCCATCCCGTACAGCAGCGTCGTGATCTGGTTAACAAGGGAAAATACTTTCTTTGATCTTTCCGGTTATGACTCCTTATTTCTTGAAATCGAAAAAGCGACAGCAGGGAAAGTGGTTATTTTTATCAAAACCTTTGAAAAGGGCATTTCAAAACCGGAAAAGTCGGAAGGACTTACCCTCCGGCATAACGAGTATACTCTATCATTCATCAATGGTGTATCCGGGTATAACATTAATATAAAAAATTTTTTTACCCCGGACTGGTGGTTCGACATGATGAACGTTCCGTTGAATAAAAGGTTTAAGGAGACCTATAAAAAGGTATCGGCGTTCGATTTACAATTTATTCACAGGAGTAAAGGGCCGGTAGAAGAAAAAGAGGATTCGTTTATGGTTAGAAAAATTATGTTCAGGAAATCATATCCGGTTTTGTATATCATCCTTAATATCGCGACCGCCCTTTACTGTATATTCCTGTTCTCGGTCATATTCGCGAACAGGAAAGGAATTATTAAGATGATAAAAGAAAATATGGTACCCCGTTTACAGGAAGTAGAGTACAGGCAGCTTAAACTTGAAAATTATGCTGATAACGAACTCGACCGCATCATGAACTATCTCAAAGACCATTACCCCGACCCTGAAATATCATCCACCCTGATTTCCAGGGTGACAGGAATCCCACGATCACATATTGCCGAACTGATAAAAAGACGGTATGACTGTACCTGCAAACAATTAATCAACCGGATAAGAATCACCGAAGCAAAACGGCTTTTAAAAACAACAGACAGGCGCATCCTGGAAATTGCGCTGGAAGTCGGGTTTAATGACATATCGACCTTTAACCGGTGCTTTAAACAAATAGAGGGAATAGCCCCGAGCCGGTACCGCTTTGATGTGTAGTTTGCATATCAAAGGAATTTATATACATAACAAAATGCCCAGTATTTCTGCAAGAATGCAAAGATTTTTTCAATTATATAGCACAAAATGGTATGTACATTATGAGTGAAAACATCATTTTGTAAGAATTTGAAACACTGGTGTATTGTATGCCGGATGCCGATTCCCTGATAAAAGGAACGCCGGGTACAAGATGAGTATTCTGTAAAAAATAGATGTAAGAAAAAAGGAGTAAAATAGTGAAAAATACATTGTTTAGAATTTTTATCTGCGTCCTGTGCCTCAACTGCGGACTTTCCGTACATGCACAGTCACCCGGTGATGTTAACGAAAGCGGCAGCATCGATATCGTGGACGCTCTTTTAACAGCCCAGTACTATGTGGGGTTAAACCCTGCCAATTTTACAAGCGGGGCTGCGGATGTCGATTGTTCCGGGACCATCGATATTGTTGATGCACTCCTTATCGCACAATACTATGTCGGGCTCATCTCCCGGTTTCCCTGCACCGCCACTCCTGTTCCCACAGCGGTGCCGGATTCCGAAGTACTTCTCATCGGCAGGTTCGATACGAGTGATTCCGCTGGCCCGAAGTTCGGCTGGAGTGCCACAACCATAAAAGCGAATTTCCAGGGAACGGAGGTAAGCGTCAAGCTTGCTTCGACCGGTGATAACTGGATAAATGTGATTATTGACGGTACTATCCGCACACCGGTCAATGTCCCGTCCGGCACAGACGGATCGACGCCAATCCTTCTTGCATCCGGATTGTCACCGGATTTTCATACTGTTGAACTCGTGCGCAGGACAGAAGCCTGGGTTGGCGAGATGCAGTTCCTCGGATTTACCGGTTCAGGATCGCTTTTCTCACCGCCCATAGCATCTTCGCGGCGAATAGAGTTTATCGGCGACTCGATTACCTGCGGATACGGGAACGAGGGCACGGACCAGTACCAGAGTTTTACAACCAGGAACGAAAACGCGTATCTCGCATATGGTCCGGTTACAGCGCGGCTATTGGGGGCGGACCAGATTACGGTCGCCTGGTCCGGTAAAGGTGTTATCCGGAATTACGGCGGTGATACGGATGAACTCATGCCGGAATTATATTCACGTATACTCCCGTATGACTCATCGCACCTGTGGGATACAAGTCAATGGGTTCCCCATGTAGTCGTTATCAATCTCTGTACCAACGACTACAGCCAGGGGATTCCGGACAGGACCCAGTTTACAACAGCATATAGAAACTTTGTACAGAAGATCAGGACACAATACCCCACGGCACATATCTACTGTGCACTCGGCCCCATGCTTTCGGGCGACAATCTCGTAAGCGCGAGGGATTATATCAGTTCTGTTGTGAATTCTCTTACATCATCCGGCGATACAAAAATGCACTTTATCGAGTTTCCTGCCCAGGACGGGTCGTTGGGTTATGGTGAAGACTGGCATCCCTCTGTTGCAACTCATGAACTCATGGCCAGCCAGCTGGCCGGTCAAATCAGGGCTGATCTCGGGTGGTAATTTTTATATATTTATAAACAAAATAAAAGGAGATAGGAAAAATGAAAAAAACGCTTTTTATTCTCATCGTTCTTTGCCTGTGCTTACAGGGATTTTCCCAGACATACCCCGGTTTCAGGGTTCAGGGCAGGTTCCTGTATGACAATGCCGGCGAGAAGGTTATACTGGTCGGTGTGAACAAGATGATTATCTGGACAGACATCGATGGTATACCCTCCTATGAGGAAATCGCAAAGACCGGGGCTAACTGTGTCCGTATTGTCTGGGGGATTTCCGGCACACCGGAACAACTTGACCTGGCGGTCTACAACTGCCGGATTAACAACATGATCCCCATCCCGGAGCTTCACGATGCCACAGGCGAATGGTCCGAACTTCAGAGTTGTGTGGATTACTGGTGCAGGTCCGATATTGTCGAGGTTCTTAAAAAGCACGAAGAGTACCTTATCGTCAATATTGCAAATGAATGCGGCCAGGATGTTTCAGATGCCGATTACCGGGCAGGGTATAAAAGCGCCGTCACCCGGATGAGGAATGCGGGTATACATGTACCCATTATGATAGACGCACCGGGTTACGGCCAGGACATCGACAGCCTTCAGGCAAACGGACCGTATCTGATTTCCCAGGACCCCGATCAAAACCTCCTCTTTTCCATACACATGTGGTGGCCATATTGCTGGGGAAATACGGATCAGAAGGTGATTGATGAAATTGCTGAATCTGTTTCCCTTAATCTGCCTATGGTGGTCGGGGAATTCGGAAATAAATGGGACGAATCGGGGGATTGTAATATTCCTTATCTTTTAATCATCGATCAATGTACGGCCAACCAGATAGGCTGGCTTCCCTGGTCGTGGGGGCCGGGGAATGATCCCCAGTCCTGGCTCGATATGACAACAGATTCAACCTATAACACCCTCTCCGGCTGGGGCAGTGAGGTTGCACTGACACATACGAACAGCATTAAAAATACAGCGAAGCGGCCTGCTTCAATTACAGGTACAACACCTGTGCCAAGTCCGTCCCCGGTACCGACACCGGAAGGAAACATCGCGATGGGCAAAGCGGTGACAGTCTCTTCCACGGAAAGTTCGGAATTTTCAGGAGAGAATGCTGTTGACGGGAACTCTTCGACCCGCTGGGCATCTGTACCCCAGAGCGATCCGCAGTGGATATATATCGACCTTGGTACATCAACCCAATTGGCACGCGTGATCCTCTACTGGGAAGCTGCATACGCGTCCCAGTATAAAATTCAGGTATCGGAGGACGCCAGTAACTGGACCGATCTCCTTACCGAATATAACGGCGACGGCGGCACAGATGACCTCTCCATCTCGGGAAGCGGCAGGTACGTGCGGATGTATGGAATGCAGCACAACAATTGGGAATGGGGTTATTCATTATGGGAGTTCGCTGTCTACGGGACCTCCGGGACACCCGGACCCACACCAACACCCACAACGGTACCGGGTATAATGGGGGATGTCAATGAAAGCGGCTCGGTCGATATCGTGGACGCGCTTTTGATCGCCCAGTACTACGTGGGCCTTCGTCCCTCAAATTTCAATCCGGATCTCGCGGACGTGGATTGTTCGGGAGGGATCGACATAGTGGACGCGCTTCTTGTTGCACAGTATTACGTGGGACTTATTTCATCATTCCCCTGTTAAAGCACCCACCTTAATTTTTATAAGGTACTCCTGCAATAAATTTTTAAATCTGCCGGCGGGTTTTCACCGCCGGCGATTTTTAATTACGTACAACCTCTGGAAATACTATTTTCACAAGGAATCCCTAAAAAAGAAAAGAAGGAGGAACTAAGGATCGGCTGCAGGGACACAGCGTTGGAGAAAACGCAAAGGATAGAGGATAAATGGAATTATGATTTATTTAAAAATCGAAGATGTCCATACCATTCATAAAAACCCGCTATAACATTAAAAATGAATATCAAATTCAAACGAGCTGTCAACAATTGATCCGTTTTTTATTGTATAAGGACTTATGGAAATACCAAGACCCGGTGCAAAATACAATTTCTTGTTTAAACCCAGACAGAGTATGATCGAGACACCGCATGAATACAGCCAGTGATCTTCCCTGTTGAAATCCCTGTCATAGAAAATGAGAAAACCCTGGTCATGAAATACTTCTATACCAGGTACAATATCGATTTCCGTATTGCCCAGGGTAATGGGTAAAAAAAAGGGCAACAGGAATCTGTAAGCAAGTGAAATCCCAAAGTTCATATCACTGGTAATTGATGGATACCCGCGAATATCCATAACAGGTGCCTTGAGAATAGAGAATATCTCAAATCCGGTTATACTCCAGAGATTTATTCCGATTGTCTGATTTTCTGCTATAGGGAAGAAGAAGCGGAGATCAAGCTGTAACATATCGAATGATAACAGGGATTGAACCGGAGAATAGAGTAATGCCTTTATATAAAAACCGGAACGGGGAAAAACATCATTATCCCTGCAATCAAATTTACCGCCATAGTTAATCCGTTGAATAGTATCATTGTATAGATGACTGTATAATGAGCCACTTTCTTCCAGTAATTCCGATCTATATAAATCGTATCCGAGTAATATATACATTGTTTTAAAAAAATTGAATTCCAGGGTGACTTCCAGATCATCTGTCCGGTTATAAACATCTTCACCAGAATCTATATGTTCCACTCCTCTTCCTGGAAAAAGATCATTTTCTAAAGCTGTATGCATATAAAAGGTCTCAATCTCGAAATAGTATCCTGTTCCAACCGGTATATTATTGATTTTACAATACAACCCGAATAAGCTTTCATACCAGTATGACCCACAATCAACAGCAACCCAGAAAGGAATTGGTAAAATACCAGGTTCTTTTGTATCTGATTCCAGCCATGGTGTGTAATCTTCTGCAAATATCGTTAAATGAAACACGAACAGGATAATCAGAGTAATCACTATCCTTTTATTCAAATATATCACAATTCATTCTCCTCTTTCACCTGCTCGAGAAATACTGCCCGGACTGCCTCATTCAGCAGGGAATATTCATGGTAACCTTCAAAATATTCATGATTACCTTCCTTTATTATTGGACCATAAACCTGGTTGAATCCCATATCCATGGCAGATTTCAATCTTCTCTCCATGTGCGGAACGGCACGTATTTCACCGGCAAGGGAAACTTCACCAAACACTGCTGTCCTTGGAGGGAGTACGAGATCTGTTTTTGCTGAATAGAGTGACAGGCAGATAGCCAGATCGATGCCTACCTCTGACACCTTGAATCCTCCCGCAATATTCACATAAATATCTGCATCGGAAAGTGGTATTTTCAAGTGCTTTTCCAAAACTGCAGCAAGCCGGGATACCCTGCGGGAATCTATTTTATCGGAAAAAACCCTGGAAATACCACTTTTTGCAGGAACTACAAGGCTCTGTATTTCCACCATAAGCACTCGTGTTCCCTCAAATACAGGGACAGCCGTGATACCCGCCGGAGGAGTCCTGTCCCGGTGTTCAAGAAAATAAGAACCGGGATCTGTTACCTGGACAAGTCCTGTTTCTGTCATTTTAAAAAGACCAAGTTCATGCGTTGGTCCGAACCGGTTCTTTGTTGCCCTTAAAATTCTGATATCCGATTCTGCCTGGTCAAAATACAGGACTGTATCCACAAGATGTTCGATAACCTTGGGTCCCGCTATAAGTCCTTCCTTGGTCACATGACCAATCAGGAATAATGCTGCCGATCTTAGTTTTGCATAATCATTCAATTCATAGGTACAGAGTTTCACCTGTGTGGGTGTTCCGGGAATGGATCCTGTATCCGGAGAATAAATTGTCTGGATTGAATCGATAATGATTAAAACAGGTTTAATCTGTTCGATTGCATGTATAATAACAGAAAGCCCTGTTTCGCAGAATACCTCGATCTTATCACTCTCACTATGAATACGCAAGGAACGTAATTTTACCTGTTTTAAGGATTCTTCACCGGTTATATAGAGTATTTTCCCTTTTGTCTTTATGGTTGATGCCAATTGGAGCATGAGGGTGGACTTGCCTATCCCGGGTTCACCGCCAACCAGGACAGTGGACCCCTTCATAATACCTCCGCCGAGTACGCGGTTCAATTCTTCAATTCCTGAATCAAACCTGCTTTCCTTTTCAATATCAAGGGAAACCAGGGGAACCGGTATTTTTTCATGACTATGAATATTCCCTGTCTTCTCCCCGCTTACCTTTATTTCTTCCATGGAATTCCATGCCCCGCATTCAGGACAGCGTCCAAGCCACCTGGGTTCTTTATGTCCGCATTCAGAACAGGTAAAATAAGCTTTATCTTTCATATCCGCTTCCCACCCTTTGGTTTTCAGATTTACTTTACGATATATTTTACCATACTATTGATTCTTATTCACTTATCTTATAAAGTAATTCAGGCTGTCCGACAATAAATAAAGCAGTCTTTATTACCATAATTCATTAGTAGTGGAAAAGAAAAAGGGAAATGTATGAAGATATGGATAAAACTTCTTATTGGTATAATACTTGGAACAATTCTCGGATTTGTTATACCGGTAAATATAGGTTCGGACTTTTTCGGAGTGGCTTCTCAACTTGCCATGAACATTGGGAGGTATATAGTATTCCCACTTGTCTTTTTTTCCGTTATTTATGGGACATACGAATTAAAGCTTGAGCATTCCCGGTTCAAGGTTTACGGACTCATGTTTCTCTATATGCTTGCATCGACATTAATTCTGGTGATTATTGGTGTTGTTTCCGTATTTATTTTTTTCCAGGGAAGAATTAAG
Source organism: Spirochaetales bacterium (assembly GCA_016935735.1). Taxonomy (GTDB): domain Bacteria; phylum Spirochaetota; class Spirochaetia; order SZUA-6; family JAFGRV01; genus JAFGRV01. The sequence goes on from JAFGQK010000119.1 coordinate 10,545, forward strand.
GCAGTGACAGATGAAATGGAATTAATCTATGTCCCGGGATTTAAAGAAGTAATCCTTTCGAGCTTTCCAAAAAATATGTTCAATGCCCTTATCGAACAGGGGGATTTTCTCCTCCCGGTTATTGTACTGGCAGTCGTATTCGGGATGAATCTTACTTTTGATAAAGTGATTACAAGACCTGTTGTTCAGTTTGTGGATTCATTATCCAGGATTTTCTATCATATCAATTCCTTTGTTACGGAGGTTTTTGCTGTAGGACTTGTTTTTATTACTGCTTCATCAATCATGGAATTAAGGTCCATTCAGAATTTCGCTATCTATACACAGCTTATTTTGATTCTTGTCATTGATGTGGCAATCGTATTATTCGGAGTTTTCCCGGGAATTTTCTATCTTCTGGGGGAAAGAAAAAATCCGTATAAATGGCTGTATGCAATCACCGGTCCGCTCCTTACCGCACTTGCAACCGGTGATGAATATATTTCCTTAAGTATGCTTACGAAACATGGAAAAGAAAATATGGGAGTTCCGAGGAAAATAGGTTCAATTACCTATCCCATTTATGCACTTTTCGGCAAAGCGGGAACAGCACTGGTTGCCAGTGTCTCATTTATTGTGATTTTAAAATCTGCAAGTTCGCTGGATATCACTATCCTGGATGCCCTCTGGGTTATTCTCTTTTCTTTTCTTGTCTCATTTGCTGTAGGCCCTGAACCGGGTGGGAGTGCTTTTGTTGCAATAGCATTGCTCTGGAAAGCATCCGGAAATCCTGCCCAGGAATCGTATCTTATTCTTAAAGCAATACAACCCCTGCTTATCGGTTTTGGCGTTATCCTGGATGTGGCAACTTCTGCTTTTGTTTCTTTCCTTATTACCCACAGGGACGGGGTAAAACTCAAAATCGAAGCCAGGGACTTTATATAGCATTCACCGGTAAAAAAAGCAAAAAAGAACTTTTATCATTCATCTAAAATTCCTCCTGTATCATGACGATATTGAAAAGGGAGGGGTAATATGATTACTATATTACAAAATCAGCATATTTGTAAAAGAAAAAGGACTTATTCGGCCTTTAAAAAGGAACAATTCAGGGAAAATCCCCGGGAATTTAAACAGTTACCCTTTTTATTTTCTTCAAGTAATAAAAGAACAAAGAGATATGTGTTGAAATTACCAGTCATCTCCGGTGTGGCACTATTTATCCTCTGTATCTTTGTTTCTGCACCCCACATTTTTTCTTTGAGCCTTTCAAAAAAAATAACCGAAACATTTCAACTCCCGGATGAATCCAGTCTTATCGGGTATCCGGATGGATATGAATATGTGGCCAATCTACAGGATGAAAGGGAATTCGGGATAATCCGGATTGTACACGAAGATAACAACCATAAAGAGTATCCATCACATTATATTGTTAAAAAGGGAGATTCCGTTTACAGTATTTCCAGGGAATATAATATTTCTTTATATGATATTTTAAGAGAAAACAGGATATCTGACCCGACAAAACTGAAAATCGGGGATATCCTTAAATTCCCCGTTTTTCCCGGGGAAAACACTTTTTCCAGGGAAACTGCAGTTTCATATAATCCGGGGACAAATCTTCCTGAAGATATCGAGATTTCTGTAGATAAAAAATCCGGGATTGCTCCTTTAAAAGTAACCTTTAATTTGAATACGGAACTGAAAGCAGGAACGGATGATGAACCTTTCTCATTCATGTGGGTGCTGGGGAATGACAGGTATGTTTTCGATAAACAGGCGGAATACACTTATACAAATCCTGGTCTGTATAATGCTTTTCTTATTGTATCCGGGAATAGAAATAAAGAGGTTGTCTCGAATAAAATAGATATAGAAGTAAAAAAGGAAAATGTACGAAGATTACGTATAGAAACAAAAAACCAGCAATACATTACGGTGAATCAGATCAATAAGACACTTACTCTATCAGATCTTGCCGGACTTCCCGGGATTAACATGAAAGAACCGGATATGAAAATAACACAATCCCCTGAGCTTTTACAGCACCTTGGAAATGGGCAATTTCTTAGTACCAGGTCCGGTTATTCCCGGATTACCGTTCTTGCAAATACCCAAAGGTATGTTTCATATGTATTTGTAAGCCCCATTCCCTCGAAACATAGCTGGGAACCTCCTTTCGATTGGTATAAAACACAGTTTGCTACCGGTATAACAGGGAACTGCGGACCTGCCAGTGTAGCAATGGCAATCCTTTGGGCAACAGGGGAAGATGTCCCTGTTGCAAAAATAAGATCGGAAATCGGTTTACCAAATAAAAACGGTGCGATTAATTTATCACATATGTTTCCATCCTTTAAAAAACGGAGAATCAATGCTTACCATACTTTCATTAATAATCCGGGAGATGTAAGAAACATCATCGACCGGGGGAATATTGCGATTATCGTTTTTAATACAAGAACCATATCAAAAACAAAAGGGGACATAAAGAAAAATTTTACCGGCCGGTATTACGATGATATAACAGGGCATTACTGTATTATCAAGGGATATACCCCGGATGGGAAATACTTTATTGTTTATGATCCCATTCCTTCGGACTGGACGGGAAATAGTGCCCGCTATTCGGATGGTGTAAGCATGATTGGAAAAAACAGATATTATTCTGTTTCAGAGTTGTTCAGGACAATTGGGAAAAAGGTAATAGAGATAACACGAAACCCATGATTACTTGAATATTGCTGATTTTTTCTTTGTTGTTATCTTTTTATTTTCCACATCAAGATTGTGACACCATATAGCGTCAGAAGCGCTATACGAATGTTAAGTACCACTTGCGTCAACCAAGTATCAATTGAACAATAAATGTACTAATGATTATTATTGGAATAATAAATACTAATCCAAGAGTAAATGTTTTTTTTACATGTATTTTCATCGTTTCCATATTCGTTGTCTCCGGTATTTTTAAGAATCCCGGCCGTATTTTACCGATTAACAGTAAATCTATGAAAAATGAATCAAACAAAACCAATAAGATCATTAAAATGGATATATATGCTATCTTTTCCGGGAAACTGACTTTCCCTTTAAAAGAGACTACCCCGAAAAGTACAAAAAAGGAAATAATCAATATGAATACAGAGAACATTATCAGTATACCAGTAAATGATTGTTCCTTTTTCAAATGGCCGGACGGATCCCTGGTTTTATGAACAATCCCGGTTTTATAAACAACAAATGTCAATAGCAGAAGAGAAAAGGAACCGATTGTAAAGAATATTAAAATACTTCCTGTCATCATCGCTGTCCGGCTATATCTTTGTACGTAACCGATTTGTAATGGTATATCGATATACTCATCTATTACCTCCACATTACTATTAATTTCTTGTTTGTACAATTATCTGATTATAATCTTCTTCCAGGTTTCCGTATTCATTATTAAAATTCTCAAAATTTTCTTCAAAAAGATTCATTATTGACATATGAGATGGTTTTACTTTTTTCTTTAATAATTTCACTCCCTCTTTCATCAAATATGAAGCTCATTCAACAAAATAATCCATTTGTTCTGTTTGCAGATATTTCATAGGACGTATCACTTTCCCTTTATATGCTATTAAGTCTTATTTTCTTGTTTTTTAACAAGAAAATAAGACTTAATAGCCGAACGCAGGCATTTGGAAATCACATCATTTTTGGTTGCGGGCATAGCCTGCGTCATGAATATAAATCGATAATATCTTTTATTTTTTTATTAATAGCTTCTTCAGGGTAAAAATCCAGTAAATTATCATCATATTTTGAGTTAATAAATAGTTTCCAGGTATTCCAATCAGGATTCTTCTGAATAAATTCAATATCAATACCATACCAGTCTTTCTTTATTTCCCGGATAAATAATGGATTTTCATTAAATTGAGTACAAAATTTCTTTTTGGCAGGACGATTAATATAAAATTCCCATAAATTATCCAGAAACAGATGATATAAATATCCAATTTTAAAACTTCTTTCTTTACTTGATAATTTATTTTCATTTGTCTTTACATATTTTCTATAGAACATTAAATCTTCGGTCTTCCATTTAGGAATATTTTTATTTCTAAAGTGGCTTATCGATGACGGGGTCGAGTATGTCTTCTTATCCGGATTCAGAATACCAGCATCCGGTGCAATATTTCCGATTAAAAAGTATTGATAATCTTTTCTAGAGTATTCATGTTGAAATTTTTCTGCAACTCGTAAATGTGTAATCCAGGTAGCCATATTAATACCCTCTTATATTATAGATATCTCTTCCTGTGTAATCGGTGGTTTCCCTTTTCTTGAATCTATATTCCTATATAGATACAATTTCCCCGGTAGTTTTAACATCAATAAGTTTTTTTATCTCACTATTTACTTCTTCTATTATTTTCCCGGCATCTTTATTGTAATTACTATGTCCATCACTTACAAGTATTGCTTTAAAACCGTTTTCTATTGCCCCCATACAGGTCGCTTTCACACAACCATGTGAAACCAATCCGCATATAAGTACCTGGTTGATATTCAATGTATTTAGTTCAGTTTTCAGTGATGTTCCTATAAACGAATCACCATGCTCCTTTTCAATCCGTATGTCATTCGTATCATAATCGATGTCCTGGTGTATTTCCCAATCGGGAGTTGATTTTTTTAAAAAGCTTTTGCTGCAATGCTGTATAATAACGACATAATTACTGGTTTTTCTTGTATGTTTGATAAGCTTGTTAATGTTTTCTATTAATGTATTCTCTTTGTATAGTTTCGTCTTTTTCTTGAATATTCCTTTCTGTACATCAATAACCAATAAAGCATATTTTTCTTCCATACAATTCCCTTTCCAATTCTTGACTATCTCCCTTAAATTCGCTGCCAGGTGATATATACATCATTCTTAATCAGACTCCATACCGGCCATTTCCCTGTAACGTTCCGTATCAAAACCAAGGTATTCAGCTTCTCTAAAAAGTTCTTCTGCTTTATTCATATCTTTTTCGACATCCTCTCCCTGTGCATACATAACAGCAAGAGTTGCAGATGCCTGACCACTTCCAGCGTCGACAGCCATTGAGTACCATTCAACAGCTTTTAGCATATCCTTTTTTACATATTTACCAGTTGCATAAAATGATCCCATATTGTAGCATGCCCGGTAATGGCCTGCTTCAGCAGCTTTCAGATTTGCTTCAAATGCCTTTTCATTATCGATTTCTGTTCCAATTCCGGTTGAATAATGAATATATAATTCAAATAATGCATTGGAATTACCCATTGCAGCAGCCTTTTCCTGTAACTTAAAAGCAGCAACCGGATCTCTTTTCGTTCCAAATCCGGCACATAAAAATAGACCATACAAGTATATTACATTATGAGCATTTTCATTTTCTTTCATATACTCAATCAACATCTTACAGGTTTCAGCTTCCTCCTCTTCAGGCAAACCATCTCTTAGTTCAAACCATCTGAACTCTATTAGTTTAATAACGGCATCTTTGACCCCGGCTTTTATCGCCTCTTTCAGTATCTCTTCAACTTTGTTATATTTATAATCCTTTTTATAATAATTCACAAGTTCAAATAAAGCTTCGGTACAACCTCCTTTATAGGCAAATTGCAGTGCATTTTCAGCTTTTTCAACTTCTTCCATTGACAGGATACCTATCATTAAATCACCTCTCATAAGCCGGAGTTGCAAATCTTGATACCACTCCATAGCCAGATTTGCAGATTCTTTTGAAGGTGGTTTCATTAATATTTCATCAATATTAAATTTGGACATCATGTTTCTCCTTTATGCTTTAAATTCATCACACGCGATTCTCATATTTTCTATCAAACAATAAATAGTAAGTCCGTTATTTTGTGCAGTTATCGGTCGATTATCCAATTTTTTCAACACGGATTTATGTAAATTTTAATTGATTTTCACTTATTTCCTGCTTTTCCTGGTTAACAAAAACCCCGGTCAAAACCAGTTTTGTTTTGACCGGGATTGATCTTTTCATTCCTTGTTAAATTTCGTTATAGAAATTTCCAGGTCTTTACTCATATTCACAATATTATTTATCGAATTGAATATCTGCCTTGCTATTTCTGCCGACTCCTTGGCAATTTTTGCCATTTGTGTCATCGTCTCTGCTGCCTGTTTTGAACCATTTTCCTGCTGCTTTATTGAAATATCGATTTTCTGTGTGAATATATAATTATTATTGATGTTTTCCACGACCTCCTTAAGACTTGTATGCAAGCTTTTAGCAATATCCACACTCTCGACTACCCTCTTTGATTCGGTTCTGCTGGATGTTATAATGGAATTGATAAATGCCGTAATATCTTTTGCAGCTACCTCGGCTTTTTTTGCTGTCGTAATCGTCTCTTTTGATAATTCTCTTATTTCCGCAGCAATAATACTGAAACCTTTACCTGTTTCTCCGGCACGTGAGGCCTCAATCGATGCATTTATCGCCAATATATTGGTCTTGTTCGCAACTTCCTTTATTATTTCCACCAGTTCGTTTATTAACTCAGATCTTTTCCCTAATTCACCAATCTGATTGGCATTAGTCTCGCTGATTTGCCCTGCTTCTCCCAGTTGTGTCACCGTCTTTACTAATAGTTCCTGCCCTTTCAATAATTCTTTAACGACTTCACCGCTTGCCATAACCAATTCGCTTGCATTCATCGTAATCTGTTTTGCTGTTATACTTAATTCCCCCAGTGTTGCACTTACCTCTGTTATACTGCTTGCCTGTTCGGTCGATGCTGCCTTTTGTTCCTCCACTGCTGCATGGATTTCTTTTGTATTCGACACCAATTCAATAATGCCTATTTGAACCTTACTTATGATCTCATAGAGATTTTTACTCATCATCATAAAGGCTTTTCCCAGGTCTCCCTTCAGGCTTTGATTTACTATATTCTTTGTAAGATTCCCTTCTGCAATAACATTTGCACTTTTCTCAATCTCCTGTAATGAGCTGATAAAATAATTGAACCATGCACCGATTTCATTGAATTCATTATCGCATATTGTCCTGTAAATAAAACATCCCGGACAATTCCTGTATTTGCCGGATAGAAGTGCGGGGCATCTTGTCTCCTGGCCGATTTCCGGTGCAAAACTGCCGATTTCAAAAAAACAGTACGATTTCTCCTTCTTTAACTCTTTAAAATCATTAACATCAAATTCTCCACGCGATGAATAATCGATCTTTTTCAGAGGATACGCCACAGCAAGGTTCCCTTTGGAAGATTGGGTCAATATGGATCTCAATGTATTGATAGGCTTCAAAAAAACAATTGAATATCCGAAGAGTAATAAAAGAATAAACACAATAGCGATAATGACAATAAATATAATAATGTTCTGGGTCTGTACATATAATGGTCGAAAGATTTCTTTTAAATAATTATCTACCAGGAATATCCAGTTCATTTCTTCATAGTATTCATAAATGACCAGTTTGTTTTCCTTTATATTATTTTCTATTACCTGATAGGTTAATTCCCCGGTTTTATTCTTGCATATTTCGCGAATATAAAAGTAGCCTTTTATATCCCGGTTATCATAAATATTATCTCCTTCATAAATATCATGATATAAAACATTTCCCCGGTCATCGATAATCGAAATCGATTCACCTTTATTTTTTTCCAGGCTTGCAATATCGTCTTTCAAATCTTCGGTTGTAAGAAGATAATTCAATTCCTCTATAATAACCGTTGTACAGAGTATCCAGTTCCACCCGGGAAACTGTATAAAGTACAGAGCTTTTTTATGGTCATATATTTCACCAAATTCTTTCCAGCGATATTCAATATAGCCTTCATTTTTAGAACCTATTTGTTGAACAAAATCATATTCGGAAGCATCTTGATTTTTCAATAATGGATGCATTTCAAACGTTATAACAGGCGTCCTGCTTGTATTCAGGATGAATAGATATCCTGTTTTACCTACAGTTTTTTCACTTATTTTTCTTTCTATTTGATTTATTGCTTCAGTTTTTTTTAATTTTTTTTCCTGAACCTGTTTATAGTATGATTTTAGCTCAGATACCATTGACTCAGAGATCGCCCTCAAATAATTTTTTATGGCTAAAGTAACATTCTTTTTATAATTCAATACAATATTTTTTGATACATTGCGAATCTGACTTTTAATTGAAGAGAGGATTAATCCTTCACTTGTATAATAGAAAAAGAGTAAGAGTATGCCCGCTATTAAAGCAATGACAATACCAAAACTGATCAGGAATTTATACTTAACTTTCATACGGAATTATAACTTTCTTACAATATCATAAAAACTATCGTCCCGGACAACATATCCTACAGCCTGTAAACCGCTTAACACTTCCGGGCTTACATTCACCAGCAGTTCTCTTACCTTTGCTGTCAGTTCCGGGGTAAGTGATGGGTGTGCTGTCATACATAAATTGGGAATGGGTGGTGTTGTATAGATAACTTTGTATATATCCCCGTCTTTTTCAACCGCTTTGGTCAGGTTAAAATCCCATGTCGCCCCGGCATCAATCTTCCCCTGTGTAACAGCATCGGTTACATTAGGGTGGGAACCCAAAAAGAGTGTTTCACCGAAAAAGGTCTCATAATCGATATTCATCGACTTAAGCATGGCATTCGGATATTTAAATCCACTTGATGACCCCTTATCGACAAAGCCGAATTTTTTCCCTTTCAGGCTTTGTATATCAGTAATATCATCCCTGGTTTTTAACGCAACGATATACCCAAGATATGAATCAATCTTTTTCGTCTTGTCCGGATTCATCTGTAGTTCTGTTACAAGTAATTCAATGTTCGGATCTGTCTTTTTTGCCTGGATATACAGAACAGGTGATAAAATGCAGAATTGTACCTCGCCTTTTATTAACCACTGGAGTACCTCATCGTATCCTGACCCGATCTGGACGACAAAATTCTGTTTTGTATTCTTGCTTAAATAATCCATAAGAGGTTTGTATAATGCCGTTGTCTCCTCGACTGTTTGATTCTTTTCAAGGCCGAGAGCGGCAAACTTTATTGTTCTGGCATCCTGGCTGCATGAAAAAAATAACAATACTCCCACTACCAAGAAAATAATGATATTCTTCATATTTTCCTCCTTAATTTATAAATTGTTTATAATTAGTATGGCCATAGTTTCAATGATAAAGTATCGGTATAATACATGTCAAATTTCTGATAATGAAAATTCAGATAAATTATATTTTTCACCTTAACAGGGATATAATGAAATTATGTTAAGTATAATGATGAAAGACAGCTATTCACGTGAAAACATGCTTTTTATGAAGAATCCCTTTTAAAGATGTCCATCCAGGGGCTCCATATGAATCGTTGCATAAATTCCAAGTTTTTCCTTTAATGCCAGCTCGAGCTGTGTGGCCATTTTATGAGCCTGGTTAAGGGTAATCTGTCCCTTTAACTTGATATGAAAACTGAGTTCCGTGTGATTCCCGTACCGGTGAATATGCATATGATGAATATATATATTTGCCGGATATATTTCTTCTGCAATGGCAGTTATCTTTTTCCTTAATTCCTCATCGGGTTTTTCACCAAGAAGGGGGTTTGCCCCTTTAATGAGAATATCCAGTGCAGTATAAAAAATAAGCAGGGCTACAATAATTCCGAGTACCCCGTCTATCCACCAGAAGTAATTCTGAAGGAAAATACCGGCAAGAATGACAATAGAAGCGATAGCATCACTCTGGTGATGCCATCCGTCTGCTTTTAGAGATCTGGAATCTGCCTTTTTGCCGGCCCAGAAAGAAAAAATGGCTAATGCTTCTTTTAAAACGGCAGATACTAAAAAAACAATGATAGCAAACAGCCCGAAATGGGCACTTTCACTGTGTATAAGTTTATTTATTGATTCAACCATGAAATTAATCGCCACAACACCGAGTAATGCACTGATAATGATCGAAGCAATAAGTTCAGCCCGGCCATGGCCAAAGGGATGTTCGTTGTCTGCTGGTTTCGATGATGCTTTTGCCCCTGCTATCACAACAATCGAGGTAATGGAATCGGAAAGGGTATGCCATGCATCGGCAATAATAGCGACCGATCCAGTTACAATGCCGGCCCAGTACTTTAACGCAAAAAGCAGGGTATTCAGGACAATTGATACCCACCCTTCTGTATAGGCAAGATAGGTAAATTCACTTTTCATAAATCCTTCTTTCTAAAACCCACCGGTTTCATTCTCCATAAATACTTGGTTAGTTAGTTAGAAAGAGCTAACTATAATAGTAAATTTATTCAGATTTTTTCTATAACCTTTTTCAAGAGTTTTGTTAATTGTAAAAGTTCTTTATCGGAAAGAAATCGTTCAATTATTTCTGCAAACCTGTAATGTATTCCATCATGAAGGACAGCAAGCTTTTCCCCCTTTTCTGTAAGCATGATATTGAAAGAACGTCTATCCTCTTCTGACCGGATTTTTTTTATATACCCGTTCCTTTCCAGTTTATAGACAAGTGCTGTTGCAGAAGGTTTGCTTACATCTATTTTTTCTGCAAGCTCTGTCAGCGTCGGTTGTTTTAAATGATATATTTCATCCAGGTAATAAAGCTGTCTTGCCGAAAGGTTTGAAAGATCACTTTTTTCAATAATTCTTCTTTCGTATTCTTCTATCCGGTGCGTTAATATTTCAATAATTTTACCAAGTGATATTGTTTCCATATTTCTTATTAAAGGTTAGTTCGCTTTAACTAACCTTTATTTTTACTATAACTATTTATTTTTCCAGTGTCAAGCATACAAGGCATAAAAACACCGGTACTCTTGCAATATTATCTCTCATTCTCTAAGATATATAAAAGGATGCCTGTTTTTTCTAAAAGGAGATACTATGGCAGAAATAAAGAAATGGCAAACGGGTGAGTTCATCAACAACCGGTATGAAATTATATCTTTTCTTGGCAAAGGGGGTATGGGGAAAACCTATCTTGCCCTGGATAAAGAAACAGGAAAAAGGGTTGCGTTAAAATTACTCACGTTCAGTGATATAGATGATTGGAAGGTCCTGGAATTGTTTGAAAGGGAGATAAAAACCCTTGCTGCAATCGATCATCCCCTTATCCCTGATTACCTGGATAATTTTCGAATAGATGATGGAAATGAATTATACTTTGTCCTTGTCCAGGAATACATCGAAGGAAAAACCCTCCTTAATCTGGTTAAAACCGGGAAACGGTTTACCAATAGTGAAGTGGAAGAGATATTTAAAAGCCTTCTTGAGACTGTTTCCTATATCCATGAGTTACATCCCCCGGTGATTCACCGGGATATCAATCCAAAGAATATCATTCTTGCAGATAATGGGAAGGTATTTCTTGTGGATTTCGGAGCAGTTGCCGATCCGGTAAAGTCAAATAATGCAAGTACCATTGTCGGAACCATCGGCTATATGCCCCAGGAACAACTTTATGGGAAAATAAAACCTGCATCAGATATGTATGCCCTTGCTGCAACAATGATCTTTCTCCTTACCGGTAAGGAGCCTTCGGAGTTTGATCTGAAGAATATGCGTCTGGATTATCATGCAGAAGTGGATATTTCAGGAAAAATAAAGACCATTCTTGATAGAATGCTTGATCCTGATTATAAGACACGGCTTTCGGATGCAAAAAAAGCTCTTGATTTTCTTGAAGGCAGGGAAAACTTTCAGGAAGCAGGTTCTTTACAGGATTCTCCAGATACAGAGCATGTCATGATTAATCAGACCAGTGAAGGATACAAAGAAATTTCTTTTAAGAAAAAAAAGGCTATCTATTTTTTCCTTATTTTTTTTGCAATTGCATGGAATTCAATTTTAATCGGTTTTATTACGAACTTTGGCGAAATGGAGGAAATCCCCGTCTTTATCTACCTTTTTATGACTCCTTTTTTTGGAGCAGGTATTTTCATGATCGGAATGATTCTTTATGGTTTTTTTGGAAATGTAACCCTGTTACTTACCGGGGATGAGTTACGCTATAAAAATACAATTTTTGGCTTTACTTTTAAAAGCAGTTCCGTATCTTACCATGATATAAAGGGAACAAAGATTATAGAAGAGCGTGGATCAAAAGGACATGTTTCATATATTCTGAAAGTTTTCGGATCTGGTCAGACAATAAAGATCGGGCAATTCCAGGGACTTGACAGGAATGATCTTGATTATTTAAAAGATCTGATTGAAAAAGAGGTATTTTGTTAAAAAGAGTAGCTGGTAAACCGGAGGGATTTTATGGATGGTGCATTATTATTGCGTATTTTAGGAAAGTTTATATTTCTTGTCGTGGGAATAATTTTTCTTTGTATTGTTATTTTTGTTCATACAAGTTCACTGCAAACTTTTTCATGGGAAATAACGGATGGACTTATTCTTTCGGCATCAATTATCCAGAGACTGGATAGTGATAACCAGATCGAATATTATCCAGAGGTTTCATATTCATATAGCATAGAAGGAAAAGAATATAGATCAACAAGAATAAGCCTTTTCCAGGTTGGTAATGGAACAAAAAGTGAAGCGGCAACAATAGTTAACAGATATCCCACAGGGAAAAATATAACAGTGTATTATGATCCCCAAAATCCCGGGAATGCTGTATTAGTCAGGGGTATCTCACCCTTTGTGATGACCATATTATACATCCTTGTTGTTATTGTTCTTGCAGCAGGTATTATTGCTGCTATTATGGTCCCATTGTCTTCCCGGGAACGGAAAATAAGAAAAATAAGGAATAAAGCGTTAAGCAGCAAACTGCCACCCACAACAAAACCATCAACCTGCCTTCAATGCGGAAAAGAAAACCCGGCTGGTGTTACTCTTTGTTCCTTTTGTGGGAGCGTGGATTTAAAAGAAATCACATAGCTTCATAAATGGTATTGTATGATTTCTTTTACGGAAGTGTGAATTTGAAAAGAATTTTCTGATTATAAAATAAATCATTTGCTATTGATTCTTTTTTCTATGAGTGATATATTACAATTACAGACAAATGATGACAATCATAGACAAATAAAGACGATAGGAGACAAGTATATGAGCATCATTAAAAAAGAAAAAAAAGCTGACGAGGAGATTATGACTCTCAGCGAACTGGCCGGGTATCTGAAGATATCCGAGCAGACACTTCACAATATGGCAGAAAAAGGTGAAATTCCGGTTGCTACCATAGCAAATCAACAGAGGTTTATGAGGACAATTATTGATGACTGGTTTATGTCCAGGATGACAATGGCATCAAAAACAACACTGGTAAAGCTCTGTGAAGAGGGAACGATCATTCTGCCACTTTCACGGCTTGTGCAACCGGAGTTCATTCTTTTTGATGTGAAACCCGGTTCAAAAGAAGAAATTTTGAGCCAATTAATAGAACCGCTCCATAAATCCGGTAAACTGGAGGATAAAAATCTCTTATTACAGCTTTTACTTGACCGGGAGGAAATGGTTTCCACTGCAATCAGCAAAGGTGTGGCAATTCCCCATCCGCGAAATCCGGAGGAATGTCCGGTCAAAGAACCCTGTATTGTATTCGGATTATGCAGCGAAGGCGCAGATTTTGATTCCCTGGATGGAAACAAGACATATCTCTTTTTCTTAGTATGTACTTCTTCAGAACTGGTTCATCTTAAAATCATGGCAAAACTTGCTATTCTTATAAGGAATAAAGACATTGTGTACCGGCTTAAAGCGGTGAAAACGAAAAAAGATGTCATGAGGCACTTGATCACCATCGATCAGGAAATCTTTGCAATAAATAAATGGAAGGATGTTATATAGGCCGGATCCTTTATTCAGCTGTATAATTTTTCAAGTCTGGGCGGTTCATAATGAAACCTGGTAAAAAGAACGAATCGTGCAAGGTCAAATATGCGGTCAGCATTATCGCAGATAATTGAATCGGAAGAAGCAATAATCCCCTGGTAATTCTTAAGAAAATAATCTGCGGATGAAACTACTTCAATATTAAAGGGGAAAGACAGGGCATCGGTGCATTTTTTTCTGAGGATATATGCCATATCTCCCGAATGAGAGACCGGGGAATCCAGATAAATTTCTGTTTTTTCCGCTTTTACCATTTCTATACAGGTAATAATTTCTTTTATCGCTCTTTCGGTTGTCTTTTTTACATGAAAATTCCCATAAACCCCGGAAGAATCCCTTACAATTCCATCATCTGCGACAAAAAGAGGAAATCCTCTTAAATAACTATCCACGGTAATGAGTACATTATACCAATCAATCCCCAGGGGAACATCGCTAATCTCTTTACTATCCACGATTTTTTTATAGCGGGACATGGATTCCGTTGTTTTTCCAACTCCCCGGAACAGGCAATTCCTTTCACCCCGGGACAATCGATACCTGTCACCCACCAGTTTAAGAAGGGCTTTTCGGGGGTAGTCTCTGTTCATGAGATACCTGTAATCATCAATAGCATCCTGAAAAGCTGACATTGACAACCTTATTATACTCATTATAATAATAAAGAGTAAAGCAAAATAAGAGGAGGAAATGGAAAAGAAGAAAAATAAAGGATTATATGCCAGGGTTTACGGACGTGTTCAGGGCGTCGGTTTCAGGTTCTCGACAGTAATGCAGGCACGAAGAATAGGTGTGTCAGGCTACGCACGCAATATGCCGGACGGTTCAGTTGAAGTGGTTGCAGAAGGAGATGCTGATAATCTGAAAAAGCTTATTTCATGGCTTAAACAGGGACCTCCCGGATCCAGGGTGGATAATGTGGACTTTCATTATACGCCCTATAATGGATATTACAAAAGCTTTGGTATTGAATAATGTTCAACAAGTTGAACTCCAATTGTAATTTTTATGGGGTGCTAAAAATACTTGCAGGTCAAATGAACTTTCGTTATACTACCAATTAATAGGCTGCATGGGATTGTTGTTTTAATTCCCGGGAAGGAGTATGACCGTGACTAATTATCGAACAGAAGAAAATATCTCCATGATAACAACAAGTTTTGCAAATGTGATCATTGTTTCTCTTTTCATTTCCTTTATATTTACCAGTCTGTATTTCTTAATATTTATTTCTTTGCAAATAGCAATTGATCTTCGAATATTAATAGTAGGTATTGTCATTTTTTCTGTATATTTCATAAGTAATCTTTTTATACGTACAGAATTTTTCATTGCAGTGAAGAAAGATTATAAAATCAGGCCCCCACTCCAGATACTTATTATCTCTGTTTCTGCATATATTGCCCTTTTTTTTATTATTCCCGATAGATTTATGGAATCAGATAAAGTATCACTCCCGGTCTTTGTCCTGCTTACCATTCCAAGCGGAGTTATCGGGATGGTATCCCAGAAAGTTCTCTATCATAGTTTTATAATTCTCATTAAATTTTTCTCAAAGATTTTCTCAAAAGATATCCTCGGAAATGATGCTTTCTATGAAAATATTGAGTTTAAGTATCATGAATTTCTGCGGCACGGCGGGATTTTCTCTATTATTCTCATATCCTTTACAATTCCCAAATATGCTGCAAGTAAATTAAAACGGAGTCTGATTTTTACTCTCTTTTTTGATATTTTGCGTAAAAATATCCGAAAAACAGATTTCCTGGGAATCCTTGAAAATGGGAAAACAGCTGCTATTCTTTCTAATGGCAATAACGCAGAAAAAGCATATGTCCAGGCAAAAAGACTTGTGAATACACTAAAAGACAACCAATTACTTATGAAGAAACTGCATGTTTACAACTCTATAATTAAAAGCAGCATAATCCAGGCAAGTAAAGAACATGAAAGTTTTGAAAAGCTTATGGAAAACGTTTTTGCTGTTTTACATAAAATACTCCAGAATAAAAAGATAGAAATAGAGATAGAGATAGCAAAATAATGCCATTTATCATTCTATTTTTTTTCTTCCAGCAGTTTTGTAACAAATGATACATTATCTTCCAGTTGTAATACCCTATCGTTTCGCTCAGTAATCATGGATTCCAGTTCGGCTACCTTCTTTTCCAGTTCGGTAACTTTATTCTTTGTTTCCTGGTCCAGACGCTGTCTTTTCTTTGTCAGATAATCAAACCCGGAAGCAAAAAGAGTTACCAGGACCACTCCGCCGACAATGATGAGTGTAATACCCATTATGTTTC
Organism: Spirochaetales bacterium; assembly: GCA_016935735.1. Lineage (GTDB taxonomy): Bacteria > Spirochaetota > Spirochaetia > SZUA-6 > JAFGRV01 > JAFGRV01. The sequence continues at coordinate 26,709 of JAFGQK010000119.1, forward strand.
TCCTTTATATTCCTTAGCCAATTGCAAAAAATCTATAACTATTATTGGATTTTTGCAATTGGTTAAGGAGCATTTTTATTATATTAAGAGGAATTAAAAATACTCCACCTTTGTGTAGGTTGATTCTTGCAGTAAATATGGTATTTTTGCAAGAATCTCTCCTGAAAAAATATTTATACTGGCTGTATGTACATAGAAAAGTGCTTCTTTCCATTTCGCGGACACCGAAAAAAAGGAAGGAAGATTTTTATACCTTTGCTCAACTCTTTTTCCGGGATTCCTTTAAAAGAAGCTTCCGGGACTGCTTCTTTTTATCAAATGAACATCACAAATCCGCCTTTTTAGAAAGTGTCCATAGATAAATCACCGTCATCATAAAGCGGTTTTTCTAAAAAGCGTTTTAATGCATCATTGTTCTGGTCAATAAGCTTCATTTCCACCAGGTTGCAGAAACACCGCTCATTTAAATGATCCTGCAGATTTTTCCCTTCGTCATATTTGCGGATGACAAAGGATTTCCTCTCTTTTACGATTTCAGCAGCAATCCTGTCAATAATTGAACCATCGATTGCTTCTGCATAATAGGATTTTAAGTGATCCAGATCTCTCCATACGAATAAATCTGTCCGCCCATTACCTACACAATCCTTGAGGGTTTTGTTAATATCAAGACTAATATGCATTTCCATCACCTTTTTGTTATAAACTTTTTACAATTTAAAATTAATACCGGAAAAACGTAAAGTCAAGAAAAAAATACAGGGAATCGTCAAAATAGTGTTTTTTTTCAAATCGCCAGACTCCATGAAAGGGTATCAAGTGTAAAGTAGGTTTATTTATATCTTTTCTGCACACATTATGGTGTTTTTTCCTGCTTTTTTTGAAGAGTAAAGAGCTTTATCTGCCGCTTCCTTTAATACAGACGCTGTTTTCCCATGGTCAGGGAACTCTGCTATCCCGATGCTTGCAGTAACAGGTGCATCCAGGGTTACACCCGTAGACAAAGGTTGTTTCCAGATAGCGGTAAGAATATTCTTGAACCTTTTTGCCACCTGGAGCGAATCAGTAACAGATAAATCCGGTAAGAGAACAGCAAACTCATCTCCTCCAAGCCGGGAGATTACGGCATTTTCCCTGCATGCTGATTTTATGCAATAAGCGATATTTCTCAATATCTCATCTCCCCTGGTCCTGCCCAAAGTCTGGTTAATTTTACGGAAATCATCAACATCAAACATAATCAGGGAAAAGGTATTCTTATTCTGTTTTGATTTCATAATCGTTAATTCCAGGGATTCTTCAAAAAACCGCTTATTATATAATCCGGTTAATTCATCAATAATTGCCCGGTGCCTGGCTTTTTCCCCCCACATGGCCATGGTTGCCAGGAATTTATCTGCTTCATGTAAATCGCAGATCATATAACGTAATATGGCTTTTAGTATTTTCACGCCTGTAACCGGATTGGTCCAGATAAAACGGTGAAAATCTATAAAATCAATAAGAAGCAGTTCCACATCGGTAACAGCATAACAGGTGGTGTATCCCGGGAGGGCTTCTACCAGGGGCATTACACCCAGAAACATCCCGGGTGAATACCGTGCAAGATCTATCTGGCTGCCATCCCCGTATTTTGTATAACTGCCCACCAGCCCTTTTTCTACAATATAAAGCTGCCTTCCAACATCCCCCTGCTTGAAAATAATATCATCTTTTTTAAGAATTAAGGGTCTCGAGATACTTATAAATTGTTTTTTTTCCTGTAATGAACATTCTTCAAGGATCATCACTTTTTTCAGGAAATCATCATCCTTATTCATAAATGATCCTTATTCATAAATGATCCTTATCCTTTTCTTTCTTTTTCACCCCAGGGTTATCCGGAATATCCATGCCTGGTGAACCTAAAACACATATTTCATTCCCGCCCTTCATCCATATAAGATTCATAAGGTTGTATGTGTCGGTAAGTACTTTTTTCCAGTTTTGCTTTGTATGCCGGCAGATTCCTATAGCGATGGTAGCGGTAAGACGGAACACCTGCTTCTTTTCCGGGTCTGCTTTTTCCCCTGCTGTATATATTCGTCCCGGTCCGATACTTAAAAAAAGTACTGCAAGTGACCGGGCGATTTCCAGGGCCATTTTTGTTTTTGTCCGGTTAAGAATAAGAACCACTTCATTTCCCCTTAACCGGACCGCCCATCCGGTATCTTCTTCCCGTATTTTATTCTGAATTGCAGAAGCAATTCTCACAAGAACAGCATCACCTGCTTTATGCCCGAAGATATCATTCAGTTGTTTGAACCTGTCCGGTTTTATGACAATAAATGCCACAGGGGTGGCAAGAAGCCGTGAAATTTCCCTTTCAAGGTAGAGTTTTGTAAATAAGCCTGTAAGCTGGTCTGTATAAAGCTGTTCCTGAAGGTACTTTATCCATGTTGTATTCTCTGCAATAAGAGTATGAACAGCTCTTAACCTGCTTGATAGAATAAAAAGGGAATGAAAATACAACCGGGCCATGATATCCGGTTTTTCATTTGTCAGGCTGTCGAATGTATGGGGAAACGCCGGGAACAGTATGAGTGAACTTTTTTTTAAGGCACACGCTTCAACATCGTAAAGAGAATTGGTAATAAAATCGAATTCCCCAAAACTGTCTCCTGTTACATAGCGTGCTAGATCCATCTTTTTATTATCGTCTACAACCTGTGTGACACCGATTTCGCCGGATTTTACAATATAGAAATGAATAGCCGCGCCGCCCCGGTGAAATACAACCTCTCCCTGATGGAATATCTTCTCTACGACACGTGTTTTAATATAATCCAGATCTTCATCCATTAGTGCGGAAAATAGTGATGCTTTTTTCAGCAATTGTATTTCTACCATTTTTCACGCATCCTTGCTATCATTTTATAAAAGTATGCCAGATTCTTTCCATCTTATCAATGATATTTTTTGCATTAATAACAATTTCCAGCTATTAAAACAGTGTATACATTCTCCTTTCTGCTTTTTTTTAGTACATTGGCGAGATAAAGTGTGTTTGTTTACAATCATCACAAACCGGGGGACCGGCAATATGCATATTCTATCCATGACACAGGACCGGGTGAATGAAAGGTTTTTTTGCATCTATCGAAAATAAGGATATTCAACAGGCACTTATATTTTCCATTTTTGATGGTGTTCTCTGGGCACTCATGTTCGGATTTGCAGAAAACTACCTTATACCCTTTGCCCTTTTTTTTAATGCAACTGCTTTTCAGATCAGTTTTATGCAGGGAACCATGCAATTCGGTATCTCCATAGCCCAGCTTATTGGCGCACCTTTTATCCAGAAGTTCAAGAAAAGAAAAGCACTCTCAATTACCTGCAATATATTCCATGCTTCATCTTTTCTTGCCATCCTTTTTGGAGGAATCTTCACAAAAAATCCCTGGGTTATTCTTATCTCTTTTATGTTTGGTGCCTTTGCCAACAGTATCGCCGGCCCGGGCTGGATATCCTGGATGAATGATATTGTTCCTCCCGACAAACGCGGCAGATTCTGGGGATACAGGAATAGAATAATAAATTTTGCCCAGTTCACTGCAATTACCCTTGCCGGTATTCTTCTTTACCTGGCAGAAATCAAAAAAAATGAAATACTCATTTATATAATTCTTTTTACCATAGCCAGTATGGCACGTTTTTCATCTATTGTCCCCCTTTCAAAACAATATGAGCCGGATATGGTTGTACCTTCCGGCAGGACAGACTTTAAGTTCCGGATATTTCTTTCACGTCTTTTATTCTCAAACTTCGGAAGGTTTACTCTTTTCTCTTTTATCCTCACCTTTGCAGTCAATATTATGGCACCCATTATCCCGGTGTTTCTCATACAATCTCTTCACTTCAATTACATTCAGTACATGATTATTATGATGTCTTCCATGGTATCGTCATTCATCGCCGTGAGTTACTGGGGTCCACTGGCAGACAGGTACGGAAATTACAGAATATTGATAGTGACAGCACTGTCCATTCCCGTTATCGCCTTTGGCTGGGTGTTTTTCAAGAATTTTTACCTGCTTGTGATCTGGCAGCTTTTTTCCGGTTTTATCTGGTCCGGTTTTAACCTTTCCAATCTTAACTATATATTCGACAGTATAAGACCCGAGAATGTACCGAAAATTTCTGCTTATTTTCAATCCCTGAATAACCTCTGTGCATTTACCGGGTCCATGGTTGGGGGGCTCCTTTCCACGGTGACCGGACACTTTTCCATCGGTTTTTTTGCAGCAAACAATTATGAAATCATTTTTCTTATTTCCGGTGTTGTGCGATTGTTATGCATCATTATCCTGGCAAAGCGTTTTGTTGAAGTAAGGAAGGTTGCACAATCCCCGGGAATAAGGTATTTTTATATCTATCAGCCTATGTTTAATATCATCAACAGGTTTATGTTGATATTTAACCGTATAAGGGGAAAGAAGTAAAAGACCACCTGCGGAGCAGGTGGCTTTTTCTAAATTAAAAGAATATAAAAGGCATAGCCTTTATAATCAATATAATTAAGGAGGAAATAGACTCCCTCCAAAGGAGGTGGTTTACTTTTGATAATGAAAGAAAAGAAAAAAGCAATCTGTATTATTTTTTTGAATTTTATTGTCAGTTATTACGGGTCAGGTGATGTGAGTAAGGTTTTTATTCTTGCAGGTCAATCAAATATGGTGGGGACAGGAAACATTATGGACCTGCCGGAAGACCTGAAAGCGGCACAGCCGGATGTATTGATCTATACTGCCGGAACCGCGGAGTACGGGTGGACCACGCTCCAGCCGGGGGTTGGGGCATCGACAGGTTCATTCGGCCCGGAAGTGACATTCGGCCGGGATATTTCCCGGGCATTTCCAGGGGAAACAATCGGATTAATAAAAATCGCATGGACCGGGACCAGTCTTGCTTATGACTGGCGTCCTCCAGGTGCCGGGGACACACCGGGAAGACTCTACACGGAGTTTGTTGATAATGTATGGAATGCCCTGAATACCCTCCCCGGTGGAGCGGGTGCGGTAATTATGGGGATGTGCTGGATGCAGGGTGAATCAGATGCATGTAATATCTACCCGGCGAGTGAATATGAGACGAATCTGACCTGTTTTATTAACGACATAAGGGACGAGTTCAATATTCCGAACATGCCTTTTGTCATTGCAATGATCGAAAGAACATCTGTATGGCAGGAATATGAAGTGGTACGTGCAGCCCAGGCTGCTGTTGCACAAAGCCTCCCGTATGTCGGTATTTTTGACTGCGATGGATTTCCCTCGGACGGATCCCATTATAAATCGGAAGGGCTCATACTCATGGGTGAAGCCTTTGCTTCGGCCATGATTCCCCTCCTTTCCGGGGCAACAGTCCCGCCGGTGAACCTGGGAGATGTAAATAATGACGGGAATATCGATATTATCGATGCCCTCCTGGTTGCGCAGTACTATGTTGGCCTGAATCCCCGGGGCTTTGTTGCATCGAACGCGGATGTTGACAGGGATGGATCCATCACCATTGTCGATGCACTCCTTATTGCACAGTATTATGTGGGGTTAATTGGGGGATTTTAACAAGTTATCCGGTAAAACGCTGCAATTAAAAAATAGCCATAAAAACCGCTTGATTCCTTACTCAACATCTATTTATATTTAAACAACATTATCACCGGGGTAAGGGTAATAAAAGTGTAATTCAGTCAATAGACAAGGATAGGGATGAAGGAAAAAAATGATAACATACCGGAACACCAGACAAAAGGAGTGCAAATACTTTTAGGTAATCCTAAAAAAGCGATTATTAAGCTTTCGATCCCGATGATTATCGCCATGTCTGCAAATACCCTCTACAATCTTGCAGATGCGATCTGGGTTTCCGGTATAGGGGCGGATGCCCTTTCTGCTGTAGGTTTCTTTTTTCCCTTTTTTATGTTTCTTATGGCACTCGCTACCGGGTTAGGAATCGGCGGGGGGGCTGCAATATCCCAGCATATCGGGACAAAAGACAGGGAAGGCGCAAATTCCGTTGCCATGCATACTATTGTCCTCATGGTCATTATCACGGTTATTTTAATGGTTCCCTTTCTTTTATTCACCAGGCCTCTTTTCGAGATTATGGGGGCAAAAGATGCGCTTGATCTGACAATATCATATGCACAAATCGTATTCGGGGGCACATTTTTCGTATTGTTTGCCCAGGTGAGTTATGCTCTTTTACGGAGTGAAGGGGATGCAAATCGTGCCATGTTTGCAATGCTTATCGGTGCGGGCCTGAACATTATCCTTGATCCCCTGTTCATCTATGTTTTTAACCTTGGTGTTCCGGGTGCGGCATATGCAACGATTCTTTCCATGGGAATTTCTTCTGCACTCCTTTTCTACTGGCTTTTCATTCAAAAAAAGACATATATATCGTTTCATTTTAAAGGATTTCATTTTGATACCGCTATCCTTTGGGATATCTTTAAGGTGGGGATTCCCGCATCACTTGCCCAGGTATCAATGTCACTGATGATGGGTATCATTACATTCCTTATTTCTATAATAAGTGGTGACAGGGGGGTGGCTGTTTTTACCACTGGCTGGCGGGTGGTGATGATCGCGATTCTCCCGCTTCTTGGCATTGCCACGGCTGTTACCTCCGTATCCGGTGCAACATTCGGGGCCAGGGAATTCGAAAAACTTGATACAGGACATTCTTATGCTGTTAAAATGGGTACTGTTATTGAAATCTGCATAGCCATTTTTACGTTTCTTTTTGCCCCTCTTATTACCAGGGTCTTTACCTGGTCACCCGGAACAGCAGGATTGACCGATGATATTATTATCTTGCTGCGGCATACCAGCATTTACTACCCTGCTGTCGCCGGCGGGATGCTTTCTTCTGCAATGTTCCAGGGAACCGGAAAAGGGACGGCTTCCCTGGTGATAACAATTCTGAGAACACTTGTTCTGACTGTTCCCTGTGCAGCATTATTTGCCATTATTTTTGAATGGGGTATGGAGGGAGTCTACATGGGGCTGATAATTGCATCCTGGGGGTCCAGTTTCTTTGCTTTCATCTGGGCACGGCTTTATATTAAAAACCTTAAGTAAAAGCATGGCAATCATATTGAAAATGGAATTGAGGTTTAACTCTTGAATATTACCTTTGCAGTTTGGCAAGCTGATCTTCCGGATTCAAGACCGGCCATTAAAAAATAGCCGGTCTTTTTATTTCATACAGTTCGTGGTAATTTATGAAGATTGCTAATCCCGTTTACCGTGGTTATGCATTATAGATGAAACTTATTGAATTATTTGATTCGCCCTCTTCAGTAAACCTTCGGGTACTTGTAATCCCAATTCTTTTGCCACTTTTGAATTAATATAAAGGTCCTGCTCCGGGGTGACCACAGGAATTGTGCCTGCATTTGTTCCTTTGAGTATTTTATCGGCTAATGGTGCTGCAAGTTCCCCTACTGTAACAAGATTTTCAGAATTACCGAAAAGAGCCCCTTGTTGTACTGTATAGAGAAAGCTTCCGCCAAGAGGTATTTTATGGTCCATGGCAAATTTATTAATCAGGCCAAAACCTGCCGGAGTGTGATTGAAACCATCAGGCATAAGGATAATTGCATCTATAACAGGTTCACTTTTTTTAGCACGTACTCCGAGATCCTCCTTAAGTTCATCCAAAACTGTTCCGGGAGCTTCCACCAGGGCAACCCCCAGTGCTGCTGCTGTCGGTCGTAAAGTGTCGAGTACGAACATATTATTGGGGTTATTTTTATCATACCCTATCCATACCGTCTTTACCTGTGGTGCAATCGACAATAATATTTCTAATCGTTTACTTGTCGTATCGGGCCCGGGATACCGTACCCCGGTAACATTTCCGCCCGGTTTCTGGACATTTTTTACCAATTTCTTATCCTCTATACCTACATAGGCGAAAAGCAACGGGATATCTGTTCCCTGGATAGCCGCATAAGCTACCATTGTCGCCGGGGTGGGAAATGAAAAAATCAAATTAACCTTATCATCTATAAATTTTTTTGTAATACGTTGTTCTTCGGCTGTATCACCATTTGCATTCTGTTCATCATAAACAATATTTTTCCCCTCTATGTAGCCCAAATCAGTCATTTTGGTTTTAAAACCTTTGAGTACATCAACAAAAGACCCACCATCATGTACTATTCCTACCCTGTATATCTCCGGCTTCCTGGAGCTATAACAAGAGACCATAAGAACGGCAAATCCGAAAATAAAAATACATACTATTCCTGCCATACTTATTCTGTTTCTTAAATTTCTTTTTCTAAACATAATACCTATTCCTCCTCTTTGAGATATTCTCTATCATACTATAAAGCATAAAAAAAAATAATATTTATTCAAGAGTCATATTTTAAAGAAATCGTTTGAATTTTTATTGCGGGTTTACTATAATTTATCATAAAGCAATTCACCGTTAATGAATGGAAAAACGACCATATAAATTATTATGAGGAGTGATATTATTTCTTTGTTAAGAAAAGGAATTGCGTAATGATAAAAAAAACCAGGAAAGAACATTCATCTCCAACTCTTGTAATGATACTGGCAGTATCCTTTTTCTCCTTAAGTGTGTTAATCCTGCTTATATCCGGAGGAATCCAGTTAATGGTCTATTCACGATCCCAGCGTGAATCCATAGCTGGTAAACTCAAAACAAACGCTATTGAAGCCTCGAATGTTGTTAGTAATTTTATCAAGGAGAAAGTAGGTGTTTTTAAGGCAGTCTCAAGTTCCATTAATCTTCGCGGAATCCCGGAAAAGGCAGGGGAACAGATACTTGAAGGAGTTCTGGGGCTTCATCCGGAAATCAGGCATATCATTTTCATTACGCCGGAAGGCTCGATACGGTCCAGTGCTTCCCGGCTTTCCCATTCTATGATGATGGAGTTTTATTCCGGGATTACCGATGAATATCAGAAAATAAAAAAAGAATTGGTCTATATAAGTGCTGTATATATAGATTCTGTAACAAGTGAGCCGGAAATGTTTATCGGGGTTCACGATACAACCTTATCGGGTGAAATACGTGGAAGCCTTGTGGTTGAGATAAACCTTAAATTCATGTGGGATCTCATGAGCGGTATTAAAGTCGGAAGGACAGGGTATGCTTTTGTTGTGGACAAACAGGGAACTCTGATTGCGTTCAGAGACCCGTCCCGTGTTCTTAGGGGAGAATCAATAGCCAATCTGAACCCGGTTCGACAATTTATTGAAAACTCGGACATAGGCAGTATTGGGAGCAGCACGTACAGTGGAATTATGGACAAAGAGGTTCTTGGCCTTTACATCCCGCTTATTACCCCTGATTGGGCAGTTGTAGCGGAGATGCCGTTGAATGAGGCAAATGAGGAAATAACGGCAAACATATTCATCGTTGTCGCCATTACAATTGGTATTGCTCTTTTCGCCGGATTCATTGGGATGTTTCTCGCGCGGAAGATTGCAATTCCTCTTGTTAACCTTACAAAAACTGCCGTTAGAATTACGGAAGGAGATACCAAACTTATTGCAACGATAGAAGGTTCGAAAGAAGTAGTCCGGCTTGCAAAGGCATTTAATAGTATGACAGCAGAACTAAGAAATAAAGCAGAGGGGTTTAAGAGGGTTAATGATATTCTTTCCGAGGTCATTTTAAAAGCAAAGGAAATGATTTCCAATCTTAATTCTGCATCAAAAGAAATTGAGGCCGCTTCCCAGGAACAAACAACCGGGGCCAATCAACAGGCAAGCGGCATTACAGAAGTGAATGCAACACTCCAGGAACTCACTATTAATGCAAAACAGATCACTACTAATGTCAGTGAACTCGTCTACTCGAGTGAAGAGGTAATAAAGCTTCTTAAGGAAAGTGAAAAACGGTTACTCGAGTCGGTAACCCAGCTTGAAGATGCAGGGATGATTTCAAAAGCCAATACAACACAGATACAGGAACTCGGTAAACGTTCCGTTATTATCAACGAGATGGTTGAACTTATCAAAGATGTGGCAAACAAGACAAATATTCTTTCTATCAATGCTGCAATTGAGGCATCGAGAAGCGGAGAGGTAAGCGTTGGCTTTTCTGTCGTGGCCGCAGAAATCAGGGAACTTTCCAGGGAAACGATATTATCGGCAAAAAAAGCAGAGGTAGCGGCAAGGGAAATCAGGGAATTCCTTGATTCAATCATTATGTCTTCTGAAGATGAATCAACAAAAGTTGTGAAAAGCAGTGTAGCCGGCAAGGATATTTTTAACAATATAGGGACGATTGTTGCGAAAATTAATAATAATTATTCTTTCACACAGAAAATCGATGTCTCAATAAAGCAACAGGAAAATAGTTCGATCCAGGCTGCTGAAACGATGCGTCAGATGGCGGAAATAGCACGGCAATCCGCAGAGACAGCACGGCAAACGTTTGAAGCAGCGAAGAATATCGTTTTTTTAGGAGAGGAACTTAACAGTATAGTAACAAAGTTCGACACTGGAGAAAGTGGGATAGAGTACCAGGGTGAATAAGTTTCCCTCTTAAAATCACATAGTGGTTGATTATGTTATCCCGTGGAGTAAATTACTTTATTTTTAAGGTATAATTCTTTATTAAGAATCATAAAAAGAAGTAAGATCATCAACATTTTTCGTTTAGGTACTGGTAAAAAAAGCAAATCCAGTTATAATAACAACTCAAGCAGAAATCTATAGAGAGAAAAAGGATGATATGAAGGAATATGCGTACCTTACCAGATTCATGAAAAGTATTAAAGCAGGAAAACAGCATACTGCATTTATTACAGGAGCATCAAGCGGACTTGGAGATGCTTATGCCAATGCCCTGGCTCAATCCGGTTTTGATCTCATTATAACTGCTCGTAGAAAAGAAAAGCTGGAAGAATGCAAGAAAGTACTTGAAAAAAAGCATTCTGTTTCAGTGGTAACAATCCAGGCAGATTTAAGTAAACAGGATGATATTGGCAGACTTGAAAACGAAATTGAAAAAAGCCGTAACCTCTGCATGCTCATAAATAATGCAGGGTTTGGTGCAATGGATTATTTTGCTGCCAGTCCTTTAAGCAAGGTTCTTGATATGCTTCATGTCCATGTTACTGCCACTACCCGGCTCTGCAGGGCTGCTGTACCGGTCATGAAGAAAAACGGAACGGGATATATCATTAATGTCTCCTCTCTTATGGCGTTTATGCCTCTTGCAGGACAGGTGATGTACAGTGCGACAAAATCTTATATTGTCCATTTTTCAGAAGCATTACAGCAGGAATTACAGAAATCCTCTATTAAGGTTCAGGCCCTGTGTCCCGGTTTTATTGCAACGAACTTTCTTAAATCCCCGGAATATAGTGAATCGGACAGCGAGGCTTTACGTATGGATTCCATTACAATGAAACCGGAAAAAGTCGTAGAGGAATCCTTACTTGCATTGAAAAAAAGGAAGGTTATTTTTATACCCGGTATGAAAAATCGTCTATTGTACCATATCCTCTATAACCGGCCCGGCCTCTGGCTCATAAAAAAAATCGCAGGCAGGATGATGTCATCGATCAAACAGGAATAACCCTGTCCCCTGTCCTGCTTTTGCATGGAGATCATGAAGTGGTCACTATTGAATTATTAAAAGAAACGGATATAAACACTATTCTTGAATGGAATAAAAACAGATCTGTGGATTTTCTTTTACAGTGGGCGGGAAATGGATATTCATTCCCATTAACAGAAGAACAGATTCTCACTAAAATAGTACATAAGGGGGAAATTAACGATACGCATAATATTATTTTTAAAATAAAAGAAGTAAGTGGAAATATGATCGGTACCGTGGAATTATCAAAAATAAACAGGAAAAAGAAGCAGGCATGGGTATCCCGGTTTTTGATTGGGGATGAAAGGAATAGGAACAGGGGATACGGGTCAGAAGCCCTGAGAGAAGTTATCTGTTTTGCTTATGATAAACTGGATGTGGAAGACTTGTTTTTACGGGTATTTGATTTTAATGTGAATGCAATAAAATGCTATGAAAAAGCAGGGTTTAAAAGAATAGAAACAGTTGAAAAAGTCCGGAAAACAGCCGGTGGATTCTGGAATGTGTATGTAATGGAACGGAAAATGTAAGGAGGCATATAATAATGTTAAAAGAGTTTATTAATGTCAGACAGGAAAAAAATGGATACAGACGATTGTTCACAGACGAGGATATTGATTTGTATATCTGGTATGATGATTCAAAAGAAAATATCAGGGGATTTCAGCTTGTCTATGGGAAAAGGCATGATGATATGAAAGCTTTTACATGGGAAAGAGACAAAGGGACTTCCCACACAAAGGTGGACGATGAAGGCTGGTATAATCCTTCCCCGATTCTGGCAGCACCAATCCCGGGGAGTGATAGTATCTTTAATAAGGAGGTGGTTAAATCCTTTAAAAAGAAAAGTAAAAACCTTGATAAACCGCTTGTTACCTTTATCCTTGAAAAAATGAAAGAATACGGGAAAAGATAACTCCTTTATTTTGCTGTCCAGGAATTTCGATACTTTTAATAAAACCACAATTCTCAGATTTTTTAATGTTATGGAATAATAACACACCGGAAAGAAGAGGAATTGCAACATGTGTATCGATATGATACGCTAATTAAGGCATAATGACTCTGTGCGTCATTATGGAACAATCCTGGTATGAAATTTATCAGTCTTATTTGCCTGCATTCATATAATTTCTTATACCACAAAGAATTAATTTAATTATCACTACCTGGCACATTTCTTGCATATTTATTAATATAAACGTTAAGATTTAAGGAGGTACGATATGAACTTCTTAGTAAAGAGAAAACCACAAAGCAATCTGGTGACATGGGGTTTTGATTCATTCCTTGATGACTTTTTCAGTGATTCCCTGGTACCGGCAGGCACCTTCCCAAAGGTCGATGTAAAGGAAGAAGACAAACAGTATGTTGTTGAGGCAGAGCTTCCGGGATTAACGGAAAAGGATATTGATGTAAAGGTGGAAAACAACCTGCTCACTATATCCTCGAAAAAGAGTGAGGAAAAAGAGGAGAAAAAGGAAGGATATATTATCAAAGAAAGACGTGCTTCTGAGTTTTGCCGCTCTTTTACACTTCCCGATCATACAGACAGGGAGAAAATCGAAGCACACTATAAGAACGGACTTCTTACCCTCTTGATCCCGAAAACAAAGGAAGCAGAGCCAAAGGCTATAGAAATCAAAACCAGATAAGAAAAGGAAATTGTGGTACAAACGGTAAAGAGTCCCGAAAGGGACTCTTTTCTTTTATAAACAGGGATTTATATTGGATTTTTTGTTGATAAAGGGATATATTTAGATAAATAATGAATTAAAAACGGACATCAAAGCTTTCCAGCCTGAAAAAGATATATGAAAGGGTCCATATCTTAATTTTACAATAGATAAGGGGTGTGAAATGAAAAAATATATCATTTTATTATTAATTATCATGTGTGGTGTGGTTTACAATAGTTTTTCAGATAATGCTGTGCTGGAATATCTTGAAGGAACACTTCAGAAACAGGTGAACGGAAAATGGCAGAATCTGCATGAAGGAGATATAATTCCCATCTCTTCCACACTCAAGGCCGGGAATAATGTTATTGCTGAAATTTCACTGGGTGAAAAACTTATCACTATTTACAAGAAGGGAACATACACACTGGAGAATCTGGTCAAGGAGTCAGAGGAAATGGAAACATGGGATGTTTCCTCGCTTCTTGCCCGTAAAATAGAAACCGCATTTGTCGGGACCGGTGACGGGAGTGAAGGGAATATGGGAGTGCGTTCAATTAAACCGAAAATTATAGCAAACGCCGAAGAGGTTGGCTGGTACGATCCAATTGCACTGGAATTTAATGAAGGCTATAATGCTTTTCAAAAGGGTGAATATGAAAAGGCTGCCGAATCTTTTAAAAAGTGTCTGGCAGATGCAACAGATGCAGAAAAGGAAGAATGCCTTTTTTATCTTTCTTATATATATGTACTCCTCAGGAAAACAGGGCTTGCACTTAAATACTTCAATATGATGAAAGAAGATACAAATGCCTATTATTTTGAAGAATATGCCATGATAAAAGGAAAATTACTTATCCAGGTTCTTGATTTCGGGGAAGCCCTGAAAGTTCTTCAACTTGCAGTGAAAACATATCCCAAAGGCAGGTACCTTCAGGATATCTACTATCTGAGTGCAGTTTGTTATAATGCGTTGAATAATACGGCAAAACAGAAAGAATACCTTAAAATGGCTTATGATGTAGATCCATCCACAGCAGTGGGGAAATCCGCAAAAGAACAACTGGAATCATTATAGTATAAGGAGAAAATTATCTTACTGTTGCATAATAAAACCGGTAGCCGTTTTTGTAATTTTTTCCTTAACTACCGGTTGCTATTGAATAAAAATGGCAAATTCTCTATTATTTCCCCTGGATGCGGTCAGAGATATTTATTTTATTATCGTTTTTCATAAGTCTGATATTAATCGGCACTGTATTTCTTCTAATACCGGTTTCCTGGAATGGAACGGAAAATCTGTCATTCATTGATGCACTTTTTACTTCGGCCTCTGCTGTATGTGTTACCGGGTTGATTACTGTTGATACAGCTCTTTACAGCAGATTCGGACAAATTATTATCCTTCTTTTGATTCAGACAGGGGGGCTGGGGTTGATAAGTTTTTCCACTCTCTATATTGTCATTCCAAGCAGGAAAATATCACTAAAAGGTACCAAAATAATTAAAGAATATTTTATCGATTCTGTGGAATACGAACCAAAGAAAATAATAAGGTTTATTGTATTCTTTACATTGGGAATCGAGGCAATAGGTGCAATTATTCTGTATTTTGGTTTTTCCCAAACAATAAAGACCGATACCTTTTTTTGTGCTCTCTTCCATGCCGTGTCGGCTTTCTGCAATGCCGGATTCTCGCTTTTTTCCAATAACCTGGAAGATTTCAGCAGAAACGGAATCGTAAGTATAACAATAATGGCACTCATCGTCTTCGGGGGAATCGGCTTTATTGTATTATGGGATAATATAAAAAAAATAACCGGCAAAAAAAAGCATCTTTCCTTACATACGAAAATGGTACTTGCCATGACCGGTATATTGATACTCACCGGGGGTATTTTTATTTTTTTCATGGAATTTAATCATAGTTTATCTAATCACAACATACAGGATAAAATAATTATCAGTTTTTTTCAATCCATAACTCCCCGTACTGCCGGATTTAACACAATTCGTATTACGGATATGCATCCGCTGTCCCAGTTGTTTTTTATTCCTTTCATGTTTATCGGGGGTTCTCCCGGTTCGATCTCCGGCGGGATTAAGGTGACGACATTATTCATTATAATTCTCCTGTTTTTGAAAAATAATGACGAACAGAAAGGCATTATAATTTTTAAACGAAGACTTCCGGCAATCACCATTTACCGGGTCACGATTTTTTTCATAAAAGCTGCCGCTTTTCTTTTATTCAGTTTTATCCTTTTTTCTGTATCCGAATTCTTTCTGAATTCCGGCTCGGAAATCAATTTCTTTAAATTGTTTTTTGAATCCACTTCTGCATTCGGAACGGTCGGTTTATCGCTTGGGATTACGGCAGGCTTATCGGTTATTGGCAAGATAATTATCATAGTAACAATGCTATTAGGAAGAGTAGGATTATTGATAATTATGATGAATATATTTACCAGCAAAGATGAAATTATTTTTCCTAAAGAGGAGGTTCTAATAGGGTCATGAAACAGTGTGCAATAATCGGTCTGGATGTCTTTGGCTTGAGGGCCCTGGAAGAGTTAATACCATTTGGTATTGATATCCTTATTATCGACAAGAACGAAGAACTTATTCAACTGTACAAAGAGAAGGTATCAAATGCCTATGTTATCGATGTAACCAGGTTGGAATCCGTGGAAAAAGTAATTCCAAAAACCATTGACGTTGCAATAATTGATCTTGGAGACAGCATAGAAGCCTCTATTTTAATCATTAATTATTTAAAGGAAATAGGAATAAAACAGATTGTTGTTACTGCCGATACGGACCAGCATGGGAAAATATTCGAGATACTGGGGGCAACACTGGTTGTTTTCCCCCAGAAAGAAGCGGTGAAGCGGATCATCCCGTTATTAATCTCACCGTTATTAATGAATTATTTCCCGATAAGCGAAGATCTCATTATTGCAGAAGTGAAAGTCCCGGTGAAATTTTATGAAAAAACACTCATCCAGGTGGATCTGCGAAAGAACTTTTCATTAAATGTCATTGCCATAAAAGGCCAGGAAAGCGGGAAATACCAGAATTTTTCCCCGGTATATCAATTCAAGGAGGAAGATATAATCCTGGTCGCCGGCAGCGAGAAACATATTTCGGATTTTATCCAGCAGCCTATCATTCCCAACAAGAGTAAGGGATTCATCAATTTTATAAAAGGTTTCTTTACCCATAAGAAATAAAAAAGCTGATAACAGGTATTTAAATGACGATATCTTCGATACTATCTTTTTCTCTTCTGTTCGATCTGTAGAAAAGAGCCATCCCAAAGGTAATCGGTCCTATACGGCCTATAAACATAAGAATTATAATTGTTATTTTCCCGGCTTCACTAAGTATATTTGTTATTCCGGTACTTAGTCCGACAGTACCCAGAGCAGAAGCTGCTTCAAATAAAAGCTTTTGAAAATCCATTTTTTCAGTAAAAAGAAGTATATAAAAGCCTATGACTAAAATGAGTATATAAAAAACAAATGTACAAATAGCATAGACTATTCTTTCATAAGGAATTATTTTGTTCATAAGTTTGATTTTAAAGATATCTCCTAAAATAAGACGTAATTCTTTTTGATTCTCGAGATTATTTTCTTTCTTTTTTGATATAAATTTCTTCAATTTAAATATTTGCTTTGCAAAATCAAATATATTCCTTTTCGGTTTACTATTCTTATCAGCAGTTTCATATTTCTCTTCACGGGTATATGAAATAAATTCCTTGTGTTTGTTTAATACACTTTTAAGTAACGCCCAAAGGCTGCTTACAGTTGTCGACTTTATTCCCCCGCCTGTGCCGGAAGGTGAAGAACCTATTACCATAAGAATAGTAAGCAATAAAAGGGATGTTTGTTTTATCTGGCTAATCGGGATCGTATTAAAACCGACTGTTGTCAGAGCAGTCATACACTGAAAAAATGAATGCAATAGTTCTTTAAATCCCGGACCTTCCTGCATATTGTGTTCATTCAAAAAGAAAAAAAGGGTTCCCAATATAAGCAGCCAAATTGTCAGAGTCAGGATGACTTTACTTGTAAAAGTGATTTTCTCCTTTTTTTTACGTATAAGAAGCCAGACATCCACCATTACAATATATCCTATTGCTCCAAGGATACTTAAAATACTGATAACGATATTCAGGGCAATATTTACAGAATAATTTTCAAAACTATTCTTATACAGACTGAAACCTGCTGTACAAAAAGATGAAACACTGTGAAAAATCGCACTCCAGAAAGGATTGATTCTTTTATCCTGCCAAAAGATAAATACCAGGAATATTGCCCCGATAAACTCAATAATTAATGTATAAATAACAATACTTCGAATAAATTTAGTTAATTTAAAATCCTTTGGCAGACTAAATGACGTTTCCAGAATATTCTGTCTTTCAATCGATATCTCTCTTTTGGAAGACAGTATAATAAATGACCCGAAAGTCATATATCCAAGACCGCCAAGTTGTATTAACAGCAAGATTATCAAATTACCAAAAAAATTATAATTTTCCGATATCGTTACCGTACAAAGCCCGGTAGTCGAAACAGCAGAAACAGCAGTAAACAGATTATCTAAAAAGCTGATATTAGTAAGGGAAAAGATGGGAATACATAAAAACAAAGCCCCGATAACGCAATAAGTAAAATATCCTGCGAATAATAATCTTGAAGGTTCACGGGTTTTAAGCCACCTGCTTATTTTTATTATCATGATTTACTATTACAGAAAAAAATATATAATACAAGTTATTAGTTATTTTTTTTGTTTAGTTTTAAGAATAATTGATTTCACAGGTTTATTCATGCATCAAGAAATATTTATCAGATTTCAATATCAACATGGTATATGGATTCCGACGAAGGCGGAATAACAGGTTCTGTGAACTCCTTACCATCTATCTTAAGGCAAAAACGGCCGGTTCTCTTGCATTGAATAAGATACCTGCACCCCCTGAAGAGACGTTCCGCTTTGAATCCGTCCCATTTTTCCGGTATACATGGCTTTATCTGGAGACCGTCCGGGGTTGGTTTGATACCGAGAATATACCGGGTAAATGCCACATACATCCACGATGCAGTACCGGTGAGCCATGAATTTGCCCCTACTCCCGGGGTGAGTGAATTGTTCGAACTTATTGTCTGGCAATAGATATATGGTTCGGTTTTTACTATATCTGCCCGGTCGTTTCTCTTTACCGGGAGTATGGTCCGGTAATAGTCATATGCATCATTGCTTCTTCCCAGGAGGCATTCAGCGATGATCGGCAGCAATTTGCAGTACAGACAAATACTATACGGATTGGTCTTTGCGATTGACAGGTTTTTAACTTACCAAGAAATTCTCTCATAATTCTTTTTTCCTCTATAGCCGTATTATATACCCCGGTTTTTATTGCATTGGCAAAACAGACAATCTCCTCAACATCCGTTAAGGCACAATTGAAATATTTCAGGGTACCTTTCAGCAAAAGTGTGAAATGATTATTTAATCATATAACCGACGCCTCTTGAGCTGATAATCACCTCTTCGTGATAATCACCGGGTAGTATAAGACGCAGCTTTTTTCTTATTGAAGAAATATGAACATCAATTACCCTGCTCTGACGGGGGCCCGGATGATTCCATAAAGAATAAAAAAGCACTTCCCTTGGGACAGCATTCCCACGCTGTTGTAATAAAAGTTTTAATATCCTGTATTCCTGGTACAGGAGGGAACATCTGCTTTTTCCCGACACAATATCAGTTCCAATAAATGAAATACTCCCCCATGAAAAAGTAAATATTTTTTTTGTTTCCCTTATTATTCTTTCAAGCCTGAATGCCAGTTCATCAACTGTCCAGGGATCTTTTAAATAATCCACGCATCCTGCAAGAAATGCCTTTCTTAAAAAAGAAGGGTCTCCGTAAAAAATAACCGGTGGTTTTACGCTTTCCCGGTTATTCCTTGCATTCATTTCCATGGCACAGGAAACAGGTGCAATATAAATTTCAACATTCTCTTCTGAAACAGGTGTATGGGAATATTCAAATTGGATATCTTCCCTCTGCTTAAAATAATAATTAATCTTTTCTATGAGTAACTGATCGTCAGAAACAATGTTAATACGAACCTTATTGCAAACCGGCATTCTTTTTTATACGCTTTTTATTAACATTTCCAGGATATTGTGTTTTATATGAGGTTTAAACTGAAAATTGCTATTAAATAGTTATCACCCCATTCCCATTCCCCCCGGATATGGGGTGATAAACTAATTCTTTTTCCCGGAAGAAATGAAACCCGGGTATAATTATCTATGTTATCAAATTATTGATCGCCTGTTTCACCTTTATCCATTTTGGCTTTCAATTCTTCAAGAAGAAGGTCTGCGTTTGTCCCGGAAGATTCCAGTTCTTTGAATTGAGCTTCCAGGGAACTATCGGCACTTAAATCTTCCAGTTCTGTTAATGCATCTGCCTCTGATTCAAGTTTATCCACTTTTTCCGACATTCTATCGAAAACGGCAAATGCATTATTATCCTTCATATTTCCCATTGTTTCCTGTATTTTCTTTGTCGTTTCTGCCCGTTTTGCCCTGGCTATAAGAATATTTTTCTTTCTCTGGGCTTCTTCAATCTTCTGTTGAAGCATTTTTAATGAATCCTTTAATTTTGTAACAGCCGCATGCTGTGCTTCCCATTGCGGTTTAAGCTCATTACCGTAATTCAGGTACTCCTGTTTTCGAAGAAGGGCTTGTTTTGCCAGATCCTCTTTCTCTGCTTTCAGGGCGATCATCGCTTTGCTTTCCCATTCTTTGGCATTATCCAGATTCTCTTTCATCTGCCTTTCGAGTCTTTTTTCATCGGCAATAGCAGAAGCCACACCCTTTTTTGCCTCTATAAGATGCTCATTCATATCAATAAGCATCTGATTGAGCATTTTCTCCGGATTCTCGGCTTTGCTTATAAGATCATTTATATTTGCTTTTACTACATCTGATAATCTCTTGAAAATTCCCATACTAAAGACCTCCTTTAATTAGTTTCGATACTCTGAAAGTACCTGATAATGTTGTGTAAGTGCGAGTCCTATTGCATCAAGGGACGCCTGCAATTCCTTTAAATCCATTGTTTCTCCCTCGAGTGTATCAACAAGAACAACATTATTCCCCTCAATCGCATAAGCACCATGTATCATATCAGTTGCATTGAGAGTAAGAAGCTTTTTATAGAATTGTTCCCTGTTGTTACCTGGCAGGTCCATTACATTAACAGTAATGGTCACAACCTGGTCATCAATAGATACAAGAACATTTTGTAGAGACCTTTCATCATCCGATATTACCCAAAGATTTTCCTCTTTCCGGTCATATTGGACATTAAGATCAATGAAATAGCTTTCCAGTTTGTCTTTTAATGTCATAAGCAACTCCCATAAAATTATTTTTTGGATAAATAACAAAAATCGTTTTTATCCAAGTAATACCTGTCCGCTATTATCAATAACAAGTATGCTTTTACACTCAGAACATCGAAACCTGCCAGCTTTTGTGGCTTTGAGTTTTTTTGAACAGATAGGACATTTAAAAATTTTAGGAAACACCTGTGTTTTCCCAACCTTCCCTGCTTTTCTGAAAAAGTTTACCGCTTCTTCCAGATTGTCTTTGATATTAAAGAATTGAGAAAAACCGAGAAGTTGAAATACTTCATACACCTTTGGCTGGATTTCCAGAAGAACGATATCCCCACCCCTTGGTTTGACCGATTTAAGAAATGCAGTAAAAGATCCAATACCTGTACTGGAAACATAATTTAGGCCACTGCAATGAAATATAAGTTTCGTATATCCCGAATCTATTGCTTTTCCAACCCTTTTCTGGAAATTGTTTGAATTATAGGTATCGATATATCCTGTAAGATAGAGAGCGACCAGGCCATTTACATCTTTAAAATTCTGAAGCCGGATCTTTAAGCTGTCATCTTTCTCATCGTCAAATCCAGGTACAATCTCGTTATTCATAAGATCCCTTTAAAATAGTTATTACCAAAGTTATATTTACCATCATCGATATATTTCATAATACCTGAAAATATCGAATCCCGTCTTATATATATATTATAAGTCATAAACATCTTTGTCAAATAAAAATGAAAAAAAAAAATTGCAAAATAGGAACCCCATATTCATAACATAAAAGTTTTCTATTCCTGATTTTCTGCTATACTCTTAAATAAAGAAGCAACTTTAAAATATTCAAGCCCGGAAAGCCGTTGATTTATATACTTAATATTGCCATGGAACGCATCTTCAAAGAAAATTCGAATATATAATTTCTTTTTTCTTCTCGTGAAAGCGATTTTCTTGACATCCATATCCAGAAAACCCAAAAAATCAATAACAAGAGAACCCTCTATCATTTCATGCATTTCATCCCGTAATTTTAGATAAAGTGTAGCTGCATCTTCTATTTTCTGTATATTGGAAATGATGATATTAATACTTTTATCTATTAATTTCTCATATAATTTATTTATAAAATTATAGACATAACTGGATGTTTCATATTCATTTTTTACGATAAGAATAATATGATCGATGCATTGATAGAGATGTAAGTATTCCTTTCCCAATTCACCGAAAAGAAATATATTAGAAAAATCATGCTCCATTTCAAAAACATCAGGTATGGATTTTCGTTTTAATTCGCTTTGTAATTGTTTAAAATTAATCACCGGAATTTCCATATCTGTATAATAATCAAAAACCGGACATTTTTTTTGTTTCTTATCCATTTTGACCAGTTTTTCAGTGAATGGGAAATAACCATAGACATGATTAATAAGAAGGGAATTCTCCCCTTTTAACTTCTGATGGTATAAAAGGTTTTCTATAAACAGGTTTCTGTTTCTCAAATCTTCATTCCCTGTTATTAAAAAAATCTTTGGTTCATTCATATGACAGGTCCCCTTCGTGATTCACGTAATTTCTATACCTTTTTAAAGAATTCAATAAGTGCATCAATATATCGGATATCAAACTTTCTTCTTCCCATATCCCGCATAACTATGGTTGCAGAAGTAACGGTAAGTTTCTCTTTATAAAGCCTTTTACTGGTAAGTGCATCAAAAACATCTGCAACAGCTATTATTTTAGCAAATTCAGGTATCTTATCATCTTTTAAACCGTATGGATATCCTGTTCCATCATTGCGTTCATGATGATAGATAATGGCATTTTTCACACGATCCGGTAGCTCTGTCTCTTTTTCTTCAAAATATTTAACACCAAGATCCGGGTGTTGTTGTATACGAATAAACTCTGATTCTGACAGATCCGTGTTATTTTTTATTTTATCCAGGAAATCATTATCATAAAGACAATATCCAAAATCATGAACCAGTCCAGCAAGAAAGAGCAAATTCAGGTCATCTTTATCCAGTCCAATAACAAGCCCGATACGCCGGGCGTAATTTGCGACATTAAGTGAATGATGGGGACGTCCTTCTTTGGTATTTTGCTGTTCTGCCAGGATTATAAGTAAATTGGTATTGGAGAGATCAATACTGTCGCGGGTATTGATAGAAGACTCCGGTTTATCTACAGTAAGAAGCTTTGTCTGCTTTCTTATTTTCTCTTTTTCCTGTTCAAGGAGTTTGTATGCAAGAACATTAGATTTTTTTTGTAAATAATCATCACCGGAAGTAAGAAAAGGAAAAAGAACCGGGAAAATAGCACTATAATTAGCGGATGTTCCTCCTTCAATCTTTATTTCCACAAGTTTCAATATCTCTGTTTTTAATTCTTTATGAAGAATATCTATATTTTCCCTGACCGTAGCCCATTGAAGATTTCCTGTTTTCATCTGGTTGTGCATTTTTTTAAGACGCTCATAATTAAGAAGATCCTTGTACATTTCATCATCATCCACTTCTGCAATCTCTTCAAGTTCCGGTTCCAGTTGTTCTCCATCATAACCGAGAAAAAGAGGGTTTGTTTCATTTACCGGAGTACCAAGCCCGGAATAATTATTGGTAGCCTGTTTTGCTTTCTGGGCATTCATCCGTCTCCGTTTACTCGATGCACGGACGAAAAGAAATATAACAATGACAACCAGGATAATACCAGCTAAAGATGACCCTCCTGCAATTAAAATAAGGTTTAGAGGGGTAAGCTGCTGTTTTTCGAGTTCCACCCGCTGTTTTTCAAGTTGCATCCTGTACTCTTTCATCTCCTGCAGGACTAATACCAGGCTGTCCTGATTCTGCTCCGGGCTTTCTTCTTCTTTCTCCTGCATTTTCTTGTACATTACCAGGAGTTCCTCCAGCATCTTAACATCCTGTTTTGAAGTGTCATTTGTCTTTTCTTTTTTAGCATAATCCATCTTCATCTGTTCTATGAGTTTCTGCTGTCTTGCCAGTTCCTCTCGTAGCTCTTTTTCTACTTCACTCTCATCTGTCCTAGAGGTTTCTTTTGTTTTATCTGAATCGATTACCCTGGTTAATTCTTTTTCCGCTTCTTCCAGTGTTTCAATAACTTCTTCTTTCCCGGATTTTTCCGGTTCTGTCTGCCGGGCATATTCTTCCTGGATAGTTCCGTCCTTAAGCCCTTTATACTTTTCCCGGACATCTGCATTATCCGGCCATAACCGGTATGCCTTTTCATAAACGTTAAAAGCTTCATCGAATTTCCCGGATTCAATAAGCTGGTTTCCCTTGTCATTTAAAACATCAACAAGAAGCTTTTTTGCTTTAAAGTTTCTTTCATCCAGACCAATAGCTTTATCCAGATCGGAAATAGCCCCGTCTATATCCCCGGCTTCATATTTTTTCTGTCCTTGCTCATAAAGAGTTTTAGATTCGCTTTTGTCATCTGCACATAACATAAAACAGAAAAAAAGAAAAAAAATTAATAAAATAACTGGTTTTATTCTATTCATAGTAAACTAATCCCTGGTTTTATTATTTTAAAAATACCATATGGTATTACCCTTCAAATAATATTATCCATGATAATGATAAACATCTTTAAGAATATAATTGAATAGAATTTTAATATATTGATTTAAGGAAGTCAATAATTTTATATTTTTTTATACTATGAAAGAATCAATTTTTTTCTATTGTGTTTGACTTTTGAAAATCCATTTACTACACTTTAAATATTCCAATTAAAAGGGGATATTTTATGCTAAAATCGAAATTTTTATTCCTTATCTTTCTTATTATTACATTACCCGGTGGGTGGTGTATAGAAAGAATCACCTTAAAGGAATCCGGTGACCGGTATTCCGGGAATTTCGTAAAAATGAGTACAAAAAATACTGTATTTCTTCTTTTTAACCAGAGATTTGAGTTTAGTAATGAAGAAATAGAATTCATTAATTTTGAAGACTCCGAAGATGAGCTTGAGATCCTTCTTGATGATAATTCCATACTCAAGGGAATGATTGTCGACCAGGATGATGAGTTTTTTACCGTAGGTTCCAGTGCAGGGCTGACGACAATTAACAAAATCCGTATATTAGAGATTAAGAATCCGCGATTTGAGGAATTCTATGTGGCAGAGAAACAGCGTACTATGACTGTTCATTTTGGAATTGAACCGGCTGGTTCACTTGTTCTGAATGATTTCGGGACTTCATATCAACCTTACGGAAGTCTTGCTGCATATTTTGAGATGGATTTTGGACTCCCTGTATTTTTCGGCATAGATATCCATGCTTTTCTGAATATAGCGCAGTTTGGAGATACGGAGGATTTTCTGCTTGTCACCCCCATTCATGTATACCTAAAATACCAGGATATACTTTTAGGTATGAAGCAATTATTATGGAGTATAAAGTGTGGAGTTGGGTGTGCGCCACTCATTTTTATGGAAACTGGTGAGGGAAATACAAGTTTTGGTATTGCTTTCAGCCAGATTGCCGATCTTGGAGTGAAATATAAGCTTTCGGACAATTTATCCCTTGGCGGGAATGCCAGGACAAACCTGGTTGTAGAACGAACCTCCTGTATTCTTACTCAATCCATAGGGATTGTTGTAGAGTTTAATTTATAAATGAAAGGAGGTAACATTCCATGAAGATCAAATATAACCAAAATATATGTGTTGGTGTAACCCTCTTTTTATTAATGCTGATTGGAAATTCATGCACGGATATAATCAATTATGCATGGGGTAAAGGTACAGGATTCAGTATATGTGATGATCTTATTGTCATAGATTTTATAGCATCCCGGGGAATAAATAACCGGGAAGTTGTGCTTACCTGGAAAAATCCTACAGATAGGAACTTTTATAAAGTCCGGTTATTAAGAAAGGTGGATGCCTATCCCACCGGGCCACGGAATTCCGAGGCAACGGTTCTCTATTATGGGACAAATGAGAAATATACTGATTCCGGTTTAACCCCGGATACATCATACTATTACGCTATATATTCGGAAAATACCAGCCATGACTATTCTGCCGGAAATTATACGAACAGGACAATTAACGAAACCGAGGTCGATATTAGAAAACGGTCTTTCTTTCTTGTCGGCGGGTCCAGTAATAAAGCTGCCCCGACCACAAATCTTGTTTCCGGTGTGGATATGTTCGATCCCCTGGAAGAAACATTGTATTCAGCGGTAACGACTCTCCCTAATCCGAGGGTATTCTGTGACATAGCGTCCGTGGATAATAAAATATATGTATTCGGCGGGAAAGATGACAGCGACCTTGTTGATATTGTCGACGTCCTTGATGTGGAAAACCTTACCTGGACAGAGACGACTGATCCAATGCCCGCAGCCAAATGCGGTCTAAAAGTGTTTACGTGGAACAATAAAATATACTGCATGGGCGGGTCAACCGCAACAGACGCTACAGGAGCGAATACGGCCGATGCATTGAATACCTATATTTACCTTCCGGTAAGTGATGCATGGCTTACCCAGGATGATAATCTTTTTAGGGACGTTAATGGGGCACGGTGTACTTTTGATGCAGTGGTATACAATGGGATGATCTATTACTACGGCGGGGTTGAC
Organism: Spirochaetales bacterium; assembly: GCA_016935735.1. GTDB lineage: Bacteria > Spirochaetota > Spirochaetia > SZUA-6 > JAFGRV01 > JAFGRV01. The sequence continues at coordinate 53,087 of JAFGQK010000119.1, forward strand.
CAGGCAGGGACATATCAGAGAAACGGGTATTATATTAATATTTTGACAAATCAGGAAGGTACCACTATTGGTACAGGATTTTCAAATACATATATGCTTGGGGCATCAGCTTCACTCTACCATAAAGAACTGGACAATGGGGAAGAGGTAATATTTTACCTTCGAATGGGAGGGAGTGGTGATCCTGCAGAAACCGGGCTGCCGGCTGTAAATATAGCGAATCTTGAAAATTATAACCAGGCTTATGTGTGTTTTATCCCCAATTTAAATGGGGGAACTCCTGCCGGTTACTCTGTGTATCCCAAAGACGGCCCTAATACCGGCATTGAAAATTTTACAAACAGAATGTATGCAGGCTGTGATTACTATGGGGATTACATATATATCTTCGGTGGGATTACTGCAGGGGGAGGTGTGGATACCGGTATTCTGAAACTTGATGTTAAGGACGGCGCACTGACATATGCATCGTGGTCTGTACTGACAACCTCATTAGGTACTGCCAGATATGGTTTTGGAATAACAAAAGTAACTGAGTAGGAGGTAAAGGATGCGAAAAGAATATATTGTCATTATCATTGTTATGAGTATTTTCATACTTGCCATATCATCGTGCAACGATCTTTTGAGTACAGCTGCAGATGCGGATCCATCAAATCTTTCAAAAGAAACGGTCTCAAACTTTACCTCTGTGGTCGGTACAAACAGCATTACCCTTACCTGGAGAAACCCGGCAGCCTCTTCATTTTCAGAAGTGAGTATTTTTAGGAAAACAGGCGGGTTTCCAATATCCGCTTTGGATTCCACAGCAACCGTTATATATACAGGATCAGGTTCTTCCTATGAAGATGAAGATGTTTCAACCGGGAATACTTATTATTACGCTATTTTTACCAGGAATTCGGCTGGTATCTATTCTGAATATGGTGCACGGTCAGTAAAATCTTTTGTATCATTCAATTATGCTATTCGTCAGCGTTGTTTCTATCTGATCGGGGGCTCCTCTGCCTATACTGCGGCAGATCCCTTTGCAAACTTTATTATGGAAATCGATGCCTTTGATCCTGAAACAGATACAATCTATAAAAATATTGCAACACTGCCGAGGCCAAGGTATGGATGTGCAGTTGCCTCTGCAAACGGCAAGATATACATCTTCGGAGGGCTTAATGCCAACCGGCAGACGATCGCCAAAGTTGATGTGTTGAATGTACTCTCACCGTACTGGCCCAACGACGTCTGGTCTGCCACAACGGATATGCCGCTTCCCCGGTATTCCCTGCGAGCTGAAAATGTAAACGGAAAACTATATGTTTTCGGCGGCAGCACTAATTCCGGTATACCATTTCAGGGAATTACGAACATAAACCACAAATTTAATCCGGATAAACAGACCTGGTTAACACATGAAAGTGAAACACCGTTACTATATTATCCATTTATGAACTTTGGAAGCGGTGCATATGATGGGACGATTGTTTATGGCGTTGGCTGTTATACGAATGTTGGAGGTTATACCCGGAATTTTTATATTCATAATATGGCATCTGATTTTTATACACAAATAGCAGATACTGATATAAATGCTTATCCTGTGCCGGCGAGTGTCCTGTTTCACAAGGTATTATCTGATAACACCGACAGACTACTCTATTTTGTATTGGGTGGTGCAAGTGTCACTTCTGCTTATCTGGAACCATTACGTCAGACAAATGGCAATCCACTGGAATCCGTGAATAACAGTTATTATTTTAAACTGACAGACGGGATGTTGGATGCAAATGACGGGGCATTAACCGGTGCTTATACAATGAACCAGACGAGGGCATATGCCCAGGCAGAATATTACGGGGATTATATTTACGTCTTTGGCGGGATTGCAAACGGAGGAATCACTCCATTGGATTCGTATGAAAAATTACAAATTCCTGATAATCTCAACTTTGCCCTGCCGGATTGCACCGGCTGGGAAGGTCCGACAACCGGTTTAAATGCCAGATATGCATTTGATATTACGAGGGTCAATAATTAGGAATCAGAGTATGATATATAATTACCCTGAACATGCAACATATTCATGTTACTAAATATATACTATGCATGATTTATTTGATAAAATTCAGGTTATCCTGGTACACCCGCGGTCTTCAAGGAATATCGGTGCAGTGTGCAGGGCCATGAAAACCATGAATATCCATACCCTTTCTATAATAAAGGGGGGAACTATCGATCCGGTAGAGGTAAAACATCTTGCTGTTCATGCATATGATATTTTTGAAAAAGCTACTGTTTACGATAATCTGGAGGATGCTTTACCTGATGTTTCCCTTATTGCCGGCATAAGCCGGAGAAGGGGTAAAAAACGAAAATATTTTGCCATAACACCGGAGGAACTGGCGGAAAAAATCGCGCAGAATAGCGGGAAAACAGCCCTGGTATTCGGAAATGAAGAATCCGGCCTTACGGAAAAGGAACTTTCGTATTGTCACCTGGCAGTAAAAATACCATCATCACCGCTTTTCCCTTCCCTTAACCTGTCACATGCAGTTCAGATTATTACCTACCAGGTATTCAGGGCTCTCTCAAAATCCGCTTTCCCTCTTTATACCCCGATTAATCATGCACAGCTTACATCGCTTACCGGAATAATTATAAAATCGCTCAAAAATATCGGTTTTTTTTCCCGGGGAGATCCGGAGGAGTTGAGTTTGTTTTTTAAAGATATTCTTGGCAGATCGCAATTATCCGGGAGAGAAGCCCGGCGTCTTGAAGTGATATTCAGAAAGATTAGCGGCCTTATTGCAAAAAAGGGCATCAAATCTTGACGATACGCCCTGAAAATACTAAGATAACCCTATAGAAGGAGAATGTCTGCTATGAAAAAAATCGTTTTCTTATTCTGGTTTATCACTCCTTTCTTCCTTATCTTGAATCTCTGGGGCATATCTTTAAGTGATTTTGACAGGGTTGTCGATTTTTCCATATCCCTGGAGGAGATGGGTGATGCACTTGAAACAACTGATTATTCCCTTATAAATAAAGATAAATTCGTCATTTTAAATGGAATTGCAGCTGTCATCCAGCCTGAAAAATCTTATTTTTTCCTGCTGAATCCGGAAGATTTTACAGATCAATCGTCATTTATCAATAGATTAGGCAAGGCCAGAGATAAAGTATCCGATTTTCTTTTTTCCCAACTACCACAGGAAATTCAGGAAGAGATAAAAGCATACAGCGGATCTTCTGTACCGGGGAATGATCTTATCAGGAATATCACAAATGAATTTAAAAAAATCTTCAGGAAAATGAGTATTTTTGAAAAAGAAAGATTTGCAGGTGTCCCCCTTACGGGTGAATTGATTGATCTGGCACAGAGGAATCTTGCAACAGAAGAAATGGCGTTTGTGAACCGTCTTTTAATGGAAGCGGCATATCCTTCTGAAATAAAAAAAGTGACTGTCCAGATGGAAATGGTTTATGGGGTCTGGATCGGCTACGATGAAGTGAAGAGTTATAAATGTATTATTGAGTTTCAAGGTCCTGAATGCTTTAAAGTTTTTAAGCGGAGGGATAAGGATGATGCAAGCCAGGATATGATGATCCAGGTCAATTCCACTGTTTTAATCATTGCAAAAATCTTAAAGCCGTTTTCTACACAGGAGAGGGGAAAAGGCTGGCTTTTGAAAGGGTTTTATGTAAGAGAAATCCTGTAAGACCTCATGAGGTTTTTGTTATTGTAATTTAAGGTAATATCCCCAATTCCTTACAATATCGAATAGACGGAATTCCCGGGAAGCTTCCGGATAAATAAGATTTGTAAAATTAATAAAGAAAAGAAGTCCTAAAAAAACAGAAAGAAATATATAAACAGCAAACTGGGGCAAAGGCCATAGTCCATGGAGCTTTTCCAGTAAAAAGTTTATCACTAAAAAGGCCAAAAACCAGAAAGCGAACATCGGTGCAATCCAGAACTCTCTGTAATCCGGCTCCCACCAGCAGGCAAAAAGAACATAAATTATCAAAAAGAGGAGGCAGGCGATAAAACTATAGTTATAACGTTTGTAAAGGAAGACACAGAGAATAACCGTACAAATAAGGATAAAAAAAATGAAAAGAATCACTATATTCGGAAGGATGGCATGCGGGGCGGTAAATGCACTGAAATCCCAGCTTATTTCCTTCCCGTTTAATTGCCCGGTCTGGTAAAAATAGGTGGTAATACCTTTTACTGCTTTTCCAAACAGGTCTCCTTTTATAAAGCCTTTTCCCCAGAAATCGATGTTTGTATAGAGTACAATCCAGTTAAAAAAATAGGTGGAACCCTTGATCTGGTTAAAATAACCGGCTTTTGCCGGGTCAAGGGTCAGTTTAAGAACGACAATCCCGATATAATAATATGCTGCAATAATCGCTATAGCCAGGATAAGGAGATAAAGCAGGAAATATCTTATATTATAAAGCCTGAAAGTAATAACCGGTTTCTGGACAGTATAAAAATCCTTTTTCTGGAAAATAAAAGATGTTCCTTTTTTTATATATATCCTGTTTGTATATAATGTTTTTGAAAAAACCATGATAAAAAATATGATAAATGCAAAAATAATATCCGATTGATGAAAAACAAGGACAATGACACTGTGTAAGAGTGCGAGGAGTATAGAAGAGAGGATCTTGTGTTTTGCCTGGGGAAAATATAAAGCGGTAAAGAAAAGGATAAAAAGGAGTATAGAATGAATAAGCCCCGTGTCATTAATATGGGCATAAATCCAGACAGCGCAGGAAAACCCGATTAATCCGGTGAACAGAAGTGAAAGCAGATACCGGTGTGAAAAAAAATAGAACAAAAAAAAGACGAGTCCCATACAAATAGAAGCTATAATAAGATTCCGCAGTTGAAGAATTCTCATACTGCTCCCGCTGTAGCCGCGGTTTACCATCATCTGATAGAACAACTGGCCCACCCGGTCAAAGTAAAGATGATGGGGATTATAGAGGAACCGTGGAAGTCCCAATTTTACATAATAATTATAGGTTCTTGCATCTCTTTTTTCATCAAGCCAGTTTGAAAGGTAATTAAAATTAAAAAAAAGATAAAAAAGAATAATAAGAATGCCAGTGAGAATTGCAACAGGGAATCTGTATGAAGAAAGCTTCCTAAACAGCACTTTTTGCCTTATCAATAAGCTGGTTGTATTTTTCTTTGATCCGGGGAACACCCCGGATGGAAATAATACCGGAATTGTCGGATGTCTCTATTCGTATTGTTCCCGTATCAAAAAACCGTTCGCATATGTCCTGGTGATACATAATATAGTGTATTTTCTTTAAAGGGATGCAGAGAACCGTTCTGGAAAGGAGTCTTTTTTCCATATATACGGCTTCTGCTGATTTTTCGATTGTCGATTTATCTGCCGGTAAATCTGTTATAAAGAGAGAAAATGTGCTGCACATATACATTACTGCTCTATCCAGGCATTTCAGACCAAGTGCTGCCAGGATGATATAAAAGACAAGAGTGAAAAAAAAGAAAATATTGTCCTGGGTAAGAAAATCAAGATGAAATATTTCCGGGACTTTGAAAAGTTTTATTAATGAATAAAGTAAATCCGATACTGGTTTTATTTCAACATAGACAATTCCGGTAATAATGCCAGTACGGAGTAATACCCAGAACAGATGATATAGTGACAAGCCCCCGGAGAAAATCAATTCCATATTACTCCGGTTTGTAAACATACCGCGGTGAAGTTTTTGCCTGAATCGAAAGGCCGCATCATAGATGGTTCTGCTTAAAAGAAGAACTGGTACAAAGAAATGGGGAAAAAGAACGGCAATTACCATATTGGAAATAAAAAAGGTATTTATAGAATGAAACAGGGAAATCAGGGAAGCGAAGACAGGCTGCAGAAAAGGAATTCCATCTATATTATTATACTGTTCCGGGGTGAAAGTGGAGATCAAAAAAAGAACCAGGATAATAAAGTAACAGAACAGTATAAACCGGTAAGAAATAACGAAATTTTTATCGCCCAATAGTTTTTTAAACAGGGGATAGGTGAAAAACCAGCCGGAAGAAAAAGAACACATATAGATAAACAGGGGATGAAGAGGAAATACAAGACGAAACGTCAGTAAAAGAAAAAAGGAAATGATGCCTGATGCCACAGGGAGAATACTTTTTGGCCAGAGGAGATCCTTGTCTTTCAGGTAAAAATAGAGAAAAATACCCAGAAAAATTATCCCGGCGACCAGGGCAATAAAGAGAAAAGAAACGAAAAAGAAAATAAATGAAGAAGCAAGAAAAAAAGAAAGTATCCCATAAACAATAAAAGAATAAACAAGAAAGGCAGCGAAAATATAGAGAAAAGTCGCCATGTTTGTTTTTATTCCGGATGTAATCATAGTTTTCAGGGAGTCCAGGTCTTTTTCATGATATTCAAGTATGTTGTTGAGTTTATTTTTCGAACGGATGAGAAGCAATATTCTTAAGAAAAGTATGGAAAAAGCAAGCAGGGAGACGATCCCTATCCCCATTATAGCCGGGACATAGTTACATTGAGAAAAAAAGAGAGGAAATAAGAAAGCAATGTGGAGCAGGAGGGAAAAAAGGAATAAATTCAAAAAAAAGGGAAATAGTCTGTCCTCTTTCTGCGCATTGAGCACAGCCTTTGCCTCCAGGAACCTGAGTGTGCCGATTATTGTCTGAATCATACTCCCTCTTTATTATTTTAATTTTGTAAAGAGATTTGCCATCTCGATTGCTGCTTCTGCGGTATGAAACCCCTTGTTCCCTGCTTTTGTTCCTGCCCGTTCAATTGCCTGCTCAATGTTTTCTGTCGTGAGTATCCCGAAAAGTACCGGAATATCATATTTCATCGCTGTCTGGGCAATACCTTTTGATGCTTCGGCAGCAATATAATCGAAATGGCTTGTAGCACCCCGGATTAAGGTTCCCAGGCAGATAATTGCATTAAATTCCCTTGATTTTGCCATCCGCTGGGCTGTCACAGGTATTTCAAAAGAGCCGGGCACCCAGACGATCTCAATATCACTTTGCTTCACCTGGTGTCTTTGCAGGCAATCCAACGCCCCATCAAGGAGTTTTTGAGAGATAAACTCATTAAAACGGGATACAACAATACCGAAACAGAGATCCGTTCCGATTAAATCACCTTCAATTACCTTTATTTTGTTTTTTTCCATCGCTTCTACTCCTTTTATAATACTAAAAACTCATCAAATGGCCCAGTTTATCTCTTTTTGTTTTAAGATAAAATTCATTTGTGGGCAGCGGTTTGATCTCGATTGAAATTCTCTTTGTTACCTGGAGACCATAACCGGACAGTCCTGCAATCTTTCTCGGATTATTGGTGAGAAGCTGTATTGATGTCAATCCCAGATCGACTAAAATTTGTGCACCTAAACCATAATCCCTCAGATCCGGCGGGAATCCCAGTGCTTCATTGGCTTCGATCGTATCTTTCCCCTTATCCTGAAGCTCATATGCCTGTAATTTATGAAGAAGCCCGATGCCCCTTCCTTCCTGGCGCATATAGAGGAGTACTCCTTCACCCTGTCCGGCAATATATTCAAGGGCATAATGAAGCTGTGCACCGCAATCACAACGGAGTGATCCAAAGGCATCCCCTGTAAGACATTCCGAATGTACACGAACAGGTACATTTTTCTTTCCCTTTATCTTCCCCTTTACCAGTGCTATATGACATTGTCCATCTATCATTGATTCATAGGCGATTGCAGTAAACTTCCCATACTGTGTGGGTAATTCGGTTACAGCGACCTGCCTGATTAACTTTTCTTTCTTAATTCTGTACTTTATAAGATCTGCAATGGTGATAAGGTGAAGATCATGATGTTTTGCAAATTGTATAAGTTCCGGTACCCGGGACATTGTCCCATTATCATTCATTATTTCACAGATAACCCCGGCAGGAAAACACCCTGCTAAAACGGCAAGATCAATAGCTGCTTCTGTATGACCTGCCCGCTTAAGAACACCTCCTTCCTGGTAACGCAAAGGAAAGATATGCCCCGGTCTTGCAAAATCCCCGGGCATGGATTTCGGATCAATAAGCTTTTTTATTGTAAGCCACCGTTCATGTGCAGAAATACCTGTGGTGCATTCCTTTGCATCGACAGATACACTGAACGCTGTCTTCATCTTCTCTGTATTTTCAGAGACCATGGGAGGAAGGTGAAGTTTATCAAGCCTTTCACCGGTAAGGGGAACACAGATGAGTCCCCTGCCGTATTTTGCCATAAAGTTAATTGTTTCTGTTGTTGCCTTTTCCGCAGCAATAATAAGATCCCCTTCATTTTCTCTTTCCTCATCATCAACAACAATGATTAATTTCCCTTTTTCAAGATCACAAATCGCCTGCTCTATTGGTATGAAACACATATCTTTTCACCCCCGCTGTTATATTCGTTAATATAAAAATCCTTTTTCCCTTAAATACTTTTTATCTATTTTACTATCAGTTTTTTTATCCTGTTCCGATTTTCGGAAATCGATAAGCTGTTCGATGTATTTGCTTATAATATCGCATTCAATATTCACCAAAGCACCTGGTTGAATATCATTTAATGTTGTTTTTTCCCGGGTATGAGGGATTACGGATACATCAAAGTTTTTATCTGTGCAGTTAAATGGGGTAAGACTTACCCCATCAATCGCTATTGATCCTTTTGATGCTATATATTTCATTAATTTACCGGATGCAGATATCTTGATAAAGTGCGAATTTCCTTTTGCCATAACTGTCAGGATTTTTCCTGTCCCATCGATATGTCCCATAACAAAATGTCCCCCAAAGGGTTCTCCTGCACGTAGTGCAGGTTCAAGGTTGCATTTATCTCCTGGTTTTAAAAGAGTAAGGTTTGATCTTTCCATAGTTTCAGGTGATACATCTGCCTCAAACAGTTCAAATGAAAAATAGATAACAGTAAGACAGACACCATTCACTGCGATACTGTCCCCTTTTTTAACCTCTTTTAGAACAATATCTGCTTTACAGGCAATACGTGTTCCAGTACCTGTTTGAGATATTTCTGCAATTGTTCCTATTTCCTTAATTATACCGGTAAACATAGATATTTCTAACCTCCCTTTTATTTATTAAAATAATATTCAAGCATAATATCATCTCCAAATCGTTTTTGGCGTGAAAAGGTACACATCAAAGCAGCGTTTATATCTTCAATGCCTTTTCCCTCCACCCATGTCGGTGCTTCTTTACCGCCAATAATCTTCGGCGCAATGAACAGAAAAAGTTTATCTGCCAGCCGGTTATTAATGATTGATGAGTTGAGTGTTCCTCCCCCTTCAAGGAAAACCGAGCAAATACCCCTTTGTCCAAGAATTGTAAACAGTTTAAGGATATTCACCCTCCCGTTGTCGGATTCTGTCAGTATGATTTCCGCACCTTTTTGTTCAAGTGCATTGTATTTTCGTTCAGGTAATCCGGTGGTTGATGCGATAATTGTCCTGTGACGTGTTGCCGGGTTCAATACCCGTGCATTAAGAGGAATTCTTCCCCTGCTGTCCACGATAATACGAGAAATCGGTTTCTCTTTTTTCCCGGAAAACCTGCATGTTAAAAGCGGATCATCGTTAAGCACTGTCCCGATTCCAACCATGACTGCATCATGGATAAATCTGAGTTTATGAACAAACTTCCTGCTTGCTTCCCCTGTTATCCACCGGCTGCTTCCACTATACGATGCAATCTTTCCATCAAGGGTAATTGCTGCTTTCATTGTAACAAATGGTAATCCCCCGGTTATATACTTACAAAATATTTCATTTATTTTCTTTGCATCAGTCTCAAGAACACCCGTTAAAACGGAAATTCCCGCTTTTTTTAATGCAGCAATTCCTTTCCCATTTACCAGGGGATTCGGATCTTTCATCCCGATGACCACCCGCTTTATTTTATTCTGAATAATCCTGTTTACACATGGAGGGGTTTTCCCGTAGTGGCAGCACGGTTCAAGATTTACATAAAGGGTACTCCCTTCTGCCTTTTTTCCTGCCTCAAGAAGGGCAATCACTTCCGCATGGGGAGTTCCTGCTCTTTTATGAAATCCCTGCCCGACAATTACTTCATTCTTTACCAGAATCGCCCCTACAGCAGGATTGGGAGAGGTCATTCCCTCTCCTCTTTTTGCCAGTGCAAGAGTTTTTTTCATAAATAAAATATCTTTATCAGTTATCTTATCACTGTTCATGAAACTCACTTCTTTATATAAAAAGGTGAGGGAGGGTTATGATTTGCAATAACAAACAAGATAGATAAAAATAAGAGACCCTCTCCCATCCAGACTCTACTGTCGGCCCTGGAATTTCACCAGATCTATTACCTTACAGCTATCCTCTAAGGAATTCGCGGGCTTTACCGCCGGTCAGGAATTTCACCTTGCCCTGAAGGCCATTCATGGTATATATATATTACCCAACTTTTTATTTTTATGCAAGGAATTTTAAAAAATTGCTCCTGAATCTCTCTGTGTTACTATGGGTGAAAATCCTGGTATTATTCCAGGATTTTCAACCCGTAACACATACGTTGGCCGGAACCTGGTTGGCTGTAATCAAGGAGCGAGTTATAATGTATTTTCAGCTTTTCCTGTTTCAGGTTGTGGGAATAGCCAACGCTATGTTTATAAAAAGGATCTGGAATTTATATATTATGAAATCACCAGGATTATCGACAATCTGAAGGATTTGCAGAAGATGATGGAATTTACTGCCTGGATGCAGGGCAATTTACCCATCCTGGGAATAGAAAGTGCCTGGCTTTTTCTTTATTCCCAATGCACTTCCGGCATCCACACGTACACATTGCTTACAGGTTATGACATGCAGGAACCGGGAGGGATAGAACTGAAGGATAAAATACCGGAAAACATGATTTTCGACGATATCCTTTCCAAAAGACCGGACCGTTTCTACTGCATCCTTCCCCTGTTATTCAAGGAAGAAAAATTCGGCCTGCTGGCTATGGAGGTGAATATATTCACCTCCCTTGTATACGATACGAAAAACAGGCAACAGGGTATAGGCGTCGGACTTTCAATCGTAAAAAAGATTATTGACGAACTTGGGGCCGTCATTACGGTAGAAAAAAGAAAGGGGGGAGGAACCTGCTTTACCATCGTGTTTACTGATGAAAGTCAGGCGGGAGAGCGGGAAGCACTTCAAAAATTCCAGGCCACTACGCCGGTTTCATACCCGGTACAAAATAATATAAAAGAAAGGAATATTACGGCAGACAA
>JAFGQK010000120.1 GCA_016935735.1 Spirochaetales bacterium
AAATCTTTCATTATTTTATTTTCGGTCTTTTATTTCTGTGTATTCAGTGTGTTCCGTGGTTTTTAAAACCTGTTATGGCGTTCGCACTCGAAGCACTCGTTGCATTGACAACAACACATGTTAACAGGTATTATATTAATTATGACTATCCGTTACATGAAAGAAGAAGATATAGATTCAATTCTCGCATTGATTATTCAGTATAAAAAAGAGCAGAATTTTCCTTTTAACACCTCGTATGAAAATGAAATAAAAAAACAGCTTTTCATTGCTGTAAAGCAAAAACAAAAAAACACCTATGTCTGTGTTGTGCAAAGTGAAATTACCGGATATATCAATATGCATATCTGTCCCTTTCCAATGATCGGGGGAAAGGAATTGTATATCAGTGATCTTCTGGTAAAACAGGATATGAGGGGGAATGGTATAGGAAAAAAACTTATGGAAAAAGCTATAGAGATAGCTCAAGAAAATGAATGCACAAGGATAATGTTAAACAATGCGAAAGAATCCGAATCCTATAGAAGATCATTTTATATCAAATCAGGATTTATCGAACGTCCGCATTTTGCCAATTTTGTTAAATCGGTAAAATAACTTTTTTTGTTTCATTATATTTCATCACTAATGGATGGGTTTTTTTCACATTACTGTTATAATGGAATAATGAATAAAGAACATAAAGAGAGAAAAACCGGCGCTCTGCCAGACACACTAAAAAAAACTGCTTTGCACTCTTTTTTGAAAATAGTTAAGATAATCGTATCAATAACCGTTATTCTGGCAGCTTTTTTTGTATCTGCCGGAACAATTTTCTGGGTAGAGGCATGGTTATTTCTGCTGTTTTATTTTCTTTCAGTGATTATTGGAATCCTGTGGTTAAAAAAGCATGACCCTGAACTATTAAAAGAAAGAGCTACGAAAAAAAAACAGGGAAAGCGCTGGGATAAGATACTCCTCTCTTTTTACAGTTTATTTCTTATACTCATGATTATTACTTGTGGACTGGATTCAGTAAGGTTTCAATGGATAAAAGTACATTATATAATCAAGATAGCAGGGTTTCTCGGCTTCCTCCCGGGTATAATCATTATCTTTAAGGTGTATAAAGAAAATACTTTCGCATCAGAGGTAGTCAGAATACAGAATGACCGGGAACATCATGTGATAAAGACAGGACCATATAGGTATGTCCGGCATCCTATGTACAGTGCAATTATGATACTTGTCTTATGCTTACCCCTTGCACTCGGGTCTTTTCTTGCCCTGTTTTTTTCTGTACTCATCATCATTGTCTTTTTTATAAGAACCTCCCTGGAAGATAGAACACTTCAGAATGAGCTTCCCGGTTACAAAGTATATACCAGGGAGGTTAAGTATAGATTAATTCCTGGAATATGGTAAAGGAGTTGAAGAACCCTTTCGTACCATATCGTATTTCAATCAATCTCAACAAAATTCCGATATCAAACCGACATAGTATTGTGCAATCAGTAATGCATCCAGAATATCGATTTTTGCATCACAATTAACATCTGCATTGTCCGGATTGAATCCTGGCGGCTCAAGGCCAACATAGTACTGTGCAGTGAGCAGGGCATCGATAATATCGACTGTATTATCGTTGTTTACATCGCCCAAGAAAACCGTCTGCCCCCCGGTTACCTGGAACCGGATCTCCTTTTCCAGGGGTTCATCCAGGGAATATATAACCGCTTTCAGCGTGTGATATCCATTTGTAAGTAAAGCTGTATCATAATAGAAAAGGTAAGTAAATGTATCATATGCACAGGTTGTATCCTTGTACACGGATTGTCCATCAATATAATAATCAACATGGTGGACAACGGTCTTTACATCACTTAAAGCAGTAATCGTAAAATTTTGACCGGTAAAATCGGAATACACTCCGTCAAAGGTTAATAATGACGGATTATATTCGCAGTCACGTACATCCGGGGATACCTGTAAAGCGAATTCGAAATACCCGCTTACTGTTCCATTATTCTCCGGGGCAAGAAAAACTGATTCCGGCTGATTGGGAATATATATCGGGCGTATGACATAGTATCCATCCTGTGAAAGATCATTGATCTGGTAATCTCCATAAGAATCCGGTTGAATAATACGGTAATCCGTTCCATACAGAAATAATTTCGTGGTGCCGTCCACATGGCCGGAGATTTTACTTACAGGCGGGGCAGGTGTTGATGCCGGGTATATTATAAAATCTTTCGTAAGAACAAGATTATCAGATGAATATACCTCAACCGTGTACGTACCGGGATTAAGATCTCCAAGGGAATAATCATAGGTTGATGTATCAATATCAGTAGATGTATTGTCCTGATACTTGATGATGTGCGGAGAAAGAACAAAGGTGTTCCCGGCTTGATTGACAGGTCCTTTTTCCGTGATCTCATACATTACATCAATGTAGTCATTGATAAAAAAGAGTGAGGTAAGCCGCGCGGTTGTCTGTCCATTTTCCGTTATAATAGCCATTGCAAGAGACGGATTTAAATAGACTTCTGCATCAGACGGGGTCGGTGCCGGTGTCATCAGATATTTATTCACTTCGAATGACGAGGCATCCCATGATTCAAACAGGAAGGTATATTCCTCATTTGCTTTTACTCCCTCGATGAAGTATGCATGTTTTAAATAATAGTTCGGTTTGAATTCAGAACCATTCCAGTACACAAAAAAAGGATTTATGGTAATGGTATTGCCATTCTTTACCGGTGTTCCCCAGTTTACAACCCGGACACAGGGAGTCTGGAAAAAATAGGGAACAACAACTTCTCCATCCCTTGTTATTTCTATATCAGGCCTTGTAATTAATGTTAAAGGATTCCATAAGGCTTTGTTCACAGGGGTTGATGTCGGACCAGGCGGGGGTGTCGGTGAAAATGAGGGGAGTGGCTGGGGTGATCCCCCGGAAAGAGAGGTAAGTTCAATGTTCCCGGAGCAGGTCCAGCAATAAAGATACCTTTCTCCTGTATAATAACCATCTTTTTGTACCTCTATGTACCAATTCGATATTTTTATATTGGTACTCATAAAGTACCCGGTATCATAAGATCCGTCACTTGATGTAGTGAGGGTAAATTCTTCTATGCCAGTGTTCGGATTATATATGATGACTGTTGCCCCTTCAATACCTGCTCCACTCTCCATATCCGTTATCACCCCTCTTATATAACCACGAGTCACGGGTCCAGTGGTTGTTAAAGGGGTCGGTGCGGGAGTTGTGGTAGGACCATCATAATCCAGGTATATGAGTGATTTTGTTACCTCTGATTCCTCTGTTGTCAGTTCTGCCATGGCAACAACCTCATTACCTGATTCACCCGGAAAGCCTGCCAGATAATACCCCATACCGGAAGCTTTCTCAATCTCAAGGGTAGTTGGTTCAATGTACACAGTAAATGGGGCAGGATATGGTCCGATAATGAACGGGACTTCGCCTGTTCCTTCAAAATCCCCGCTGTACTTTACCGTGATTCCCGGCGGACCGATTCCTTCAACAGTAACAGTGTAGTCCTGGGGAAAAACCGGTAACGTATATACCATTAAAATCAGCAAAATAATGTATTGTTTCATATCTTTCCTCCTTTTCAATTTTACTTTTTATCGTGCAAGAATTATACCAATCATTATAAATTATACATTATTTTGTATTGTATGGGTGTATTTGCCTGGTAATTGATTAAAAAACTCTGTTACTTTTAATAATAATAGGAGAACAATATTATTTCAGGTTATAAAAAAGATGTATTATGTAAGCTTTTTTTCTTTATTATTGCAGGAATGTAATAGGAGTTGCATTTTTGCAAGTACCATTGCAATATTAGCACTGATTCCTTACCTCATCTTTTTCAGGAGTTTATTGATACCGATTTTCTTAAAGAATTCATACAATTTCTTTTCCACCGGGAATTTAAAAAAGAATAATGTACACCTGGCCTGTGCAATCATATGAATGATTGTTGTTAAAAATGGAATACGTGATTTTACTCCCAGTAAAAATGTATAGAATATAATATTATGTAAAAAGACGACCGGATATTTTATCCAGGGATATAAATGGTTATTCTTTGGTTTGATATCCGATTCTATATAAGGACTCGATCCCCATTCCCCTAATGTTTCCGGCTCTTTCATTCCTTCCTTTATGCAAAGCCTGTATAATTGAGAACCCGGATAAGGCCGGTAAATTTGCGGCCCCAGAACCATGAAATTATTGTTTATCCTTGAAATCTTTTGAATGATGTGTACTGTTTTTTTCATGTCCGCTTCTTCCTCCCCGGGAAGACCGATCATAAATGAAAAATTGGCCTGTATGCCTGTTTCGTTTAAAAGTTCCGCTGCCCGTATAATATCGCGTACAGCAATCCTTTTATCGAGAAGATTGAGAATCCTCATTGACCCGGATTCTGCCCCGATTCCCACAACAGCACATCCACTCTGTTTGAGTCTTTGTAATAATTCAGGATCTAATAAACCTTTTTTAAAATAATCCGAACGGACTGAGCCAAACCACCTGAACCGGAGATTCCTTTGCTCAATTCCTTTTACTATTGTTAATAATCTTTTCTTATTAAAAAAAAACAGTTCATCCCGGAAATAAATACGTCTGACACCAATGGTAATGAGTTTTTCAAGATCATCGAGAACAAGGTGAACATCCCTGGTCCTGTATTTTTCTTTTAATATAGAATTAATACAAAAGGTGCAGCGGTATGGACACCCCCGGCTGGTTTGCAGTGGGATTCCTGCGGCTGTAGCTTTTTCAACTTCTGCCATATTCCCGATTCGTTTTATATCAGTAAGGAGTGACCAGTCAATTGGGGGTAATGTATCCATATCGAGATACTCTCTTTTCCTGGTAATGACCGGTTTATTATTATTTTTGTTTATAAACGCGATTCCCTTAATGTTAAGAAAATCCTTGCCATTCTTAAGGGCATTTATTAATGCAAAAGCGGTTATTTCTCCTTCCCCAATCACCGCAAAATCGACAAGTGCAGATTTTACTGTCTGTTCCGGGTACAGGGAAGGGTGGACACCACCCCAGATCACAGGGATAGACGGATTAAAAGTTTTGATATAGTTTGAAATGTGCAAAGCGCTGGGTATCTGGGAACTCATAACACTGAGCCCTGCACATAAAACCCTGTTTAGTCGTGATTCCAGCTCCATAAAAAAATCTTTTATAGTAGAAAAATTATTAACATCCCGGATAGAGACGTTATAATGGTGATAAGATAAATATGACCCCACATAAAGCAGTCCCATAGGAATATTTAATGCAGGTAATTTTTCCTTAAAACCGGGATTAATCAATATAATTTCTCTGTTCATATTTACTGTCTATTCTATTGAAATTAAAAAATAAATCAAGCTCTCTTCAACCCTGTTGAAGCACAATTGTAATTTATAAGGTACTCTTCAACCCTGTTGAAGCACAATTGTAATTTATAAGGGGCCTGGCAGTATTATGACTTTTCCTTGGTAAAAACATGCGTACGTACAACAGGTTTTTTTATCCATATAAAAAGAAATACACCGAACAAAATCATTGCATTTATAATAAGGGCAGCGGACTCGCCTATTTTTTCCGCAATAAGTCCGGTAACGAGTGTGCCGACAGGCATAAAGCCGAAAAAAGTAAAGGTATATATCCCCATGACTCTTCCCCTTAGTTCATTACGGATGGAGGTTTGTATGAGAATATTTGCAAGATTAAAAATAAACATCATACAGAAACCTAAAAAGAATAATACCAGGTATGAAAGCAGCGAAATACGGATAAACGAAAAGATAAGGAGCAATAGAGGAAAAATCAGTGAACCGATTGCCAGAAGTTTCCCCTTAAAGGAAATATTCCCAAGGGATGCAATGATGAGTGCACCGGCAAGGGCACCGATACCCCGTGCGGATTGGAGAAACCCATTAGTATCTGCATTCCCATGTAATACATTTACTGCCCAGGCCGGGAAAAGAGTAATTAATGAAAAACCGAAAATACTTATTATTCCTACCATAAAGATAATAGTGTGAATAAGAGGCGTATGCCGGATATATGCAAAACTTTCTTTTAAGTCCCGTATTGCCGAGGTTCTGAGTTTTACCGTTTTTATCACCGGAATTTTCATAAAAAAAAGGGCGAGAATCACTGCCAGGAAAGATACTCCATTAATGAGAAAACACCAACCGGGACCGAACACCATATAGAGAATTCCACCTGCTGCCGGTCCCAGTGCAGTAGCGCTGTTAAATAACGTTGAATTAAGAGCAATGGCATTACTTAATGCATCTTTGTCCACCATCTCGAGTACAAATGCCTGCCTTGCGGGAGCATCAAAGGAATTTGCTATACCCAAAAGGAATGCAAGGATTAAGATGTGCCAAGGCTGAACCAAATTCAGAAAGGTAAGCACGGCAAGAATAAGGGCAAGAATCATCATCATCGATTGGGTTATCATAATGAGGGTACGCCGTGGAATACGGTCTGCGATAACTCCCCCGTAAAGCATGAAAAGCCAGGTTGATACCCCGCTGGCAAAACCGAGATAACCTAAATAAGCAGCAGAATGAGTGATCTCAAACAAAAGGAACCCCTGGGCAGTTGTCTGCATCCATGTTCCGAAAACAGATACGAGCTGCCCGAAAAACCATAGCCGGTAATTAGGATATTTAAGAGCAAAAAATGTCTGTCCTAAAGCGTTTTTTAGTTTTCCCATTAATACAAAAATACTCTTATTCCAATCAGGTTTTTTTAACAAGAAACCGCACCTGTTCACCTCTCGGTTAACCACTCATCTTCACTAATCGACACTAATAAATTTAGGAATTATAATATAAATCGTTTCC
>JAFGQK010000121.1 GCA_016935735.1 Spirochaetales bacterium
CCCCTGTAGACCTTTTTTATCTTATTTCCCGGAATTAAATCCATCGTTATTTTTTTCGACCTTATCCGGGAACCAGTTGTGAAGACGGGAACATCAACCTGAACAGTACCAGTATCGACTGGTTTGTAATAAGTTTGATAAGTGCCCAATTCCAGGGTACGGGCATTATAAAAGAAATGCTTAGTATAATCTTGTTTGTAATTCAGATATAGTTATGGTAGGGCAGCAGGAATAAACTGAAACCAGTCAATGTCAAATAGATCGTATTGTCCGCCTTTGAAATGCAGAACCACTTTATGCTTTCCATTCACTTTCTTAACAGGACAGGTTTTTGTTATCCATTTGTCCCACCCACCGGTGGGTTTGATTTCCATCTTACCGATAAGCTGTCCGTCAAGTGAATCCAGAAGGATTTCCATCCATCCGCCTATTCCCCCGCTTGCGACACGTGCTTCGAATTGTATCGCGCCATCGGCAAAGTCCAGGTAATTATATATGGCATAATCGTCATTACTGATAAACCCGATCCTGGGTCCCATGTCCTTTATTCCGGATGGTCCACCCTGGCTGTTGTAATGTTCCGCCTCTTTGCGTGAAAAAGCATCCACGGCAACGATTGACGGGGTTCCGGATGGCCAGCTGCCAAAATCGGGTTTCCAGGTAATTTCCGCGTTTTCGATGGGCAGCTTGAATTTTTCCGGTGCGGCTATTTCTTCCGGCAGCAGAAAATGAAGATAGGAGATGTTGAATTTTTCATGTATCTGCGATTGCCTGAAATTCACTATCATCGGACTTAAGGAACAGGGTTCGGTATTTAATACGCTGTATCCCTTTGCCTTTACTTCACGGATCGTTGTTTCCAGTTCCATTTCGGTCACTTCATAACTATGGATGGCGATCGAACAATTCGTCCAGTCGATCTTCTTGCCAAGGCCTATTATATCCTTGAATATCCCTTCCGGATTTTTCGGAATCGGGTAAGAAAAAAACAATATATGGGTGTGTGGGGCGTTTTTACGGATAATAGAATACACCTCCCGCTCCATATCTATTGTTTTTGACGGGTACGGGGGCACACCGGATGGTTCATTATGGATCTCGTACAATACATGGGTATAATCGGCGTACCGGGGCGCGTAATACTCCCAGAACCCCAGGGCGAACTCATAATTAAAGGTATGGTTCTGCATGAGGCACCCTATTGTGATAATAAGATAGAGGGACTCTTCCGCCGTCCATTTCACGAGTGTATCAACAAGTTCATGTAATTCACCAGGTGTATGTTTTACAAAACTTTCAGCGTAAAGATGAACAGCGTTAAGACCGAGTTCCTTGATTGCGGAAATTTCAGAACGTTTCGGGAGTTTTTCATCCCAATCCGTGGAAACACGGCAGCCCCGTAACAAGGTTCCTTTATCTGTTACAATCGTTCCGCTGTCAATACGTACCCTTCCGCGGGGGGGTGAGGGTACGACGGGATTATCTGTAAAAAGCAGCAGGGCCGGCAACAGAAAAAAGGTAAAAATAAAAAAGTGTATTATTACAAAGGGAAAACATTAACTGATATTAAGATTTATCACAACTTTAAGATTAATACAATGATGACACATATTCAATGAAGGCGGGCAGACAAAAGGAGGGGGTCTTGAGGATCTTGAGTACTTTTCTTATAATGAAATTGTGGCTGACAATGTATCTTTTTTAATGAAGCTATCTACGAAAGCACCTTCTGTGCTGGTTTCCGGCAATATTACAGCAAATTCTTCACCGCCATATCTGGCAGGAATATCTGATTTCCTGCAATTCCCTTTAATTATCATGGCAGTTTTATTTAAAACCCTATCGCCTAACTGGTGCCCGTATGTATCATTAATTTTCCTAAAATGATCGATATCTGCTATCAGGGATTTTATTATGCATGGTATCCAAAGGCTGCTATCAGTTCAGGGGTATTGGAATCATTTGTTGTGCATAAGGATAAAATCTGAACAGCAGAATTCTGAAATTGGTCAGGATGCAGACCTCCTTTGCTGTTTCCCTGTCTGTTTTGTATTGATATGAACTCTTTTGATTTTAAACATTATAAGATAACAGACGAAGAGATCAGGGCATTGCAGGGAACTGCCACTCTTGATTCCGTGAATACTTTTTCGACAAGAGAAAAAATAGCTTTACATTATTCAAAATCCTTATCAAGTACTCCAATTACAATTCAGTCATCAACAATTAAAGACTTAAAAGAGAATTTTAATGAAAGGGAAATAGTCATTATTGCATCAACAATTGCACAGGTAAACTACTGGGCAAGACTGATACAGGGTTTGGGTATACATCCTGAAGGTTTTTCAAATAGATGCCCGGTTTTGAATCTCGATAAGTATAAAACTGTTTCAAGCTGAATATACCTGGGGGCGGTTACAGGTTTTCATGGAGTCATCTCAAATGCAATGACCTCGTGTACACTTCACATATCATTGACATTTCTCCATGAATTATGCTTCGATAGTTTAATATTTTTTCAGTAATTTAAATTAGTAAAAAGACCGGGGGTAAACGAATAAAATGAGTAAAAAAATGTTTTAAAGCTATATTCTGTTTATTATGGGGCTTTGCAGGATTTTCATTAAGTGCACAAACACCCGGTGATGTCAACAGAAATGGTAATATCGACATCATAGATGCGCTTTTAGTTGCATGGCGCCAGGAAAGTTTGGAAGTAAACAGATAATAATAATTTTACTATTTATTTTCGTGTTTCTTGTAATGGGGTACCTGCTGTTATTTTCTTCTGATGACCCGATTGACTCTTTGCATACGCGTATAAAGATATCAAAATTCCTTATAATTTGCTTTTTCCTGATAAACTCTAAAAGTTTTTAAAAATCATACAGTATTCATATAATGGTCACATAAATACTAAATAAACAGGGTATACTGATAAAAATAAAAAATGAAGAATAGGGTTCATTTTGACTTCCATAATTCAGTCTTTTTTACGGGTAGGAGGCCATGTTCTTTCTTATTGAAAAATATATTGCAGGATCCGGGATTTCCTTAATTAATGAAGTTTTAATGGACCTGAAAGTAGGAGGATTTTATGTTTATACAATGCTTAAAAAAAGAAAAAGCTTTACGAATCTTCATCCTGATTTTATTGACGGGTCTATTTTGCCCTCTGATAGCGTGGAGTCAGACCCTTGGGGATGTTGATTCAAGCGGTTCAGTGGATATTCTGGATGCCCTGTTGACTGCACAATATTATGTCGGATTTAATCCGGCAAACTTTCAGACCATATATGCTGATGTTGATGGAAATGGTGATATTGATATTATTGATGCACTTTTAATGGCACAATATTATGTGGGTCTGATTACCGAATTCCCGGCTGGCACCCCGGCAGCAACACCAGAGGCTACCCCGGCCATGACTGAAGCACCTGCCGGCGATGCCGATATTGTCCTTAACGGGAATTCAATTACAGTAAGCGGGTCAGGTGCAACTGTGAACGGTTCTATTGTGACCATAACCGCAGGGGGGACTTATAATATCCGTGGTACTCTAAATGATGGACGAATTCTTGTTGACACACCGGATGCCTTACTTGTTACCCTTAATTTGAATGGGATTGATATCTACAGTTCGGTCAATTCGCCTTTGAGTATTATGAATGCCTCAGAGGGAGTCGAGATCGTACTGGGAGAGAATACGCAGAATTTTATTACAGACTCATCATCCTATGTGTTTGAAGATCCGGGAGTAGATGAACCAAATGCTGCACTTTTTGCTGATACGGACCTTGATATTATCGGAACAGGTATGCTGGTTGTTGAAGCAAACTATAATGATGGCATTGCATGTAAAGATGACATGAATATCAAGGAATGCACAATTATTGTTACTTCTGTTGATGACGGGCTCAGGGGTAAAAATTCCCTTGAAATCAAAAGCGGTGCAAACATCACAGTCAATTCAGCAGGTGATTGTTTGAAATCCGATGATGCGGAAGATGGATTAATTGAAATTAAAAAATGTACAGTAGACCTTACCTCCACAGGAGCGGATGGAATGGATGCCGAGATACAGGTTACAGTGACAAATGAGGATGCTGTTGTGGATATTACCGCCGGTGGCGGAAGTAACGTAACTCCGAATGATTCGGTTTCCACCAAGGGGATCAAGGGTGTCGGAAATGTTCTTATTGAGCTTGGAAATATAAAAATCAATTCCTCTGATGATGCAATCCACTCAAATAATTCAATAACAATCAGTGGGGGAACACTTACCCTTGCAACCGGGGATGATGGTGTACATGCAGATTTAACACTTGATATTAATGATGGAGACATCAATGTGACAAAAAGCTACGAGGGGATCGAAAGTGAAACGCTTACAATTAATAATGGTACGATTCATGTTACTGCTGATGATGATGGTATAAATGCCGCAAGTTCTACAGGAACCATGCCCGGAATGCCGGGTAATCCCGGTAATTACTATTTAAATATTAATGGCGGCTATATTGCGGTAAATATTACAGATGTGACTGCACCGGGGAGTACCGGTGGTGACGGACTTGATTGTAATGGATATATCACTATGACCGGAGGAACCGTAATTATCCATAGCAATAGTAATAATGTTGATAGTGCCATTGATTACGATGGCTCATTTACCATGAATGGCGGCTTTATCGTTGGTGCAGGGACATCAAATATGTCCATGGCCCCGGGTGGGGACAGCTCAACACAGAACTCCCTGGTTTATAATTTTAGTGCCCAGCAGACAGGCTCCCTGGTAAATATCCAGAGCTCCAATGGTGTGAGTATTCTCACTTTTGCACCTAACAAACAATATTCATCAATCGCATTCTCTTCCCCGGATCTTGTGACCGGAACAACATATAATGTCTATTTTGGGGGAAGTGCAACAGGCACCATACTGGATGGACTGTATCAGAACGCAACCTATAATCCGGGCAGCCCTGGCACAAGTTTTACAGTAAGTAGCCGTGTAACGTCAATAGGCGCTTCCCAGTGGCCCAGAGGCCAATGATTTTAACTGATATTTTTTGTAAGGAATTTAGATCACAATATAGAATAATCCGGTTTATACTACTTAAGGAAACCGGATATACACAGCGTTGGCTTGAACCCACAACCCAAATCAAGGGAAGCAGGAAATAATTTATACCTGTAATTACATCAGATCCAGAAAGGATCCGGCCAACGCAAGTGTTA
>JAFGQK010000122.1 GCA_016935735.1 Spirochaetales bacterium
AAAAGGATCTGTAAGGCACAGCCTTTATAATCAATTTTATTAAGGAGGAAATGGACCACCTCCAAAGAAGGTGGTTTCCTTTTGATAATGAATAAAATAAGCAGTTATAATAGTTATAATGATATATTAAAAACTCTCCCCCACAGCTATCCATTTGTCTATGTGGATAAAATTATTGATATTAAACCGGGAAATAAAATTCGTGTTTGTAAAAACATTAGTATTGCCGAATGTTATCCCCGGTATGGAGAAAATGTTTTTCCCACGGAATTGTTACTGGAAGTTTTTAGCCAGGCTGCTATTTTGCTTTTTTTTACTGATAAAGATATTCAGAACAAAAAAATAACAACCCTGTTGGCCGGTGTGGAAAATTTTAATTGCTACGGAACTATTCAACCCGGGAATTTTGTGGAAGCAGAAGTTAAGTATGATAAAGTAATATCCAGGGCAGCCATAGTAACGGGCACAGCATATTGCAAGGGCGAAAAAATAGCTGATGCCAAATTCAGTGCTGCGTTTATAAACCAGAGTGAAGAGGTAATAAAGAATAAAAATGAGTGATAATTACTTATATGATAATTTTCACAATAAAATGCAATTACTTGACAAAAAATATCCTTATCTATTAATTGATAGAATTATCAGTGTAAATCGGGAAACAGGGGCTATAACCGGTCAAAAATATGTGTCTTCTCTAGAGTCTTTTTTCCAGGGGCATTTCCCGGGAAATCCCGTGTTTCCGGGAGTTTTATTAATTATGGCCTGTTCTCAATTATTGGACTATATGTTTATTGATAAGCAAATTAAATTTGCAGGAATGAAGAGGATACGGTTTATCAGTCAAGTAGTCCCGGGAGACGTTATTACATTTAAAATAATATTGTATAATGAATCAGAAAATATAAAAACATTTGATTGTTCAGGGGAAGTCGAAGGTGAAGAAGTCTTTAAGGGGAAATTATTGGTGTCATTTCAACAGGGTTGAAGCAATGATTGGTATAATGTACTGAATTATAATATATTTTAATAATAGAAAAGGAAGCATAATGTTTTTAAAAAAGAATGTATTGATTACCGGAGGGTCCAGGGGAATTGGATTGGCGATTGTACGTGCATTTGCCCATCGAGGTGCCAATGTCTATTTTATTTATCAAAAAAGTGACGAAATTGCAAAAAATATTCTATCTGAACTAAATGGAAATTATCCCGATCAAAACTTCCAGGCCATTAAATGCGATATCAGCGATTTTGATGAAATCAAACAAAAAATAACAGAACTCGCCAATAATGTTGGTGAAATGGATATTCTTATTAATAATGCCGGCATTGCTAAAGATGCAAACATGCTAACGCTGACAAAGGAAGATTGGGATAAAGTCATTAATACTAATTTAAACGGATATTTTAATACAATCAAATCGGTGTTGTTCAGCTTCATGAAACGTAAATATGGTTGTATTATTAATATTACATCAATATCCGGAATTTATGGAAATGCAGGACAAACGAATTATGCAGCCTCTAAAGCCGGAATAATCGGTCTTACCCTGTCATTAGCAAAGGAAATTGGGCCGTTAAACATCAGGGTAAATGCCATTGCCCCTGGTTTTATCGAGACAGAAATGAGTCATAATCTCTTACAAAAAAGAAGCGAAGAAATGAAAAAACAAATAAGTCTGAGGCGGATCGGCAAACCGGAAGAAATTGCAGAAGTAGCCTGCTTTATTGCTTCCGATGCTGCCAGTTATATGACAGGTCAGGTCATCGGTGTCGATGGTGGATTAATAATATAACCGGTCATAATAAAAAGATTGTTTTTGATAAAGGCATAAAGACTGAAGCAGATTGTGGAACAAACCCGGTATATACTTTTTATCAATTAAGGGATTCCCCTTTATAAGATACATATGTTCTTACAAGATAATATCCTTCTTTGATATTCCTCTGCTCACCGGACCAGATATATCCGAAAACAAGTTTATATCTATTAATTGATTTAAGATAGACAGAATCGACATAGCCTGTATAACGAATAACACCATCAATTTCAACAACACGCTCGTATATTGCAAACAGTTCATCAACTTTATAATCGTCTATTTCCCCACCTGATTTAATGTCCGCTTCAAGTGTATCTTTCTTGATAATGTTAACTAATAGATGATCCCCCAAAAGTAAGACAGGGACAAATGCAGAAAAAGCAATGAGTATTATTATTTTACAAAATATTTTCATCGTAATTTCCTTTCGACAATTCATAAATTATTTCATTGATACTATATAGTTCGCTGAATATTAAATCTTTGGGAAAATGGATAACTGTTAAATGCCGTGTTTTATCATAAAAGGAATCATCGATTATTCCGATATAATCAGCCTGGACAACACCCATATTATCCAGGATTGAGTCCCTTTTTACTTTAAGCACCCTGTAGATATCTGTATTATATTTTTTGCCTTCAAAGGTAAAGATCTTGTTTACCTTGCTGTCTATATCCACCTGGAATCCAAAATATGCCCATAGAGTGGATAGTTTATTCCACTCCCTTGTTGCATTATAAATAGGATAATCCGGACGTCTATCAAGATGAATATAAAAATCTTTTACCGTAGCAGGATCTTTCTGTATTTTAAGATGAACGATATTACCGGCAAACATACGGTTCACCAGTGCTTTAGCCCGGGCGACAGATGTTATTTTTGTGTGGTTTATCTCCATAAGCCGCACTCCTGCTTTAATACCATAATCATTTAAAGAGGATGTGGGGAATATTTCTATAATTGATACAGGAATTTTCTGATCTCTATCCTCTTCCAGCAAAAGTCCCAACCAGGGCCGTTTCACACTTTTTTTACGAATAAGGCGGTCAATAACACTTAATATAAGATTAGACGGGACAGCGAAATTTATATCCTCAAAAACAATACCTGCAACCAGCATACCATAAACGCGGTTGTCCTCACCTATCAGCAGTCCGCCGCTGGCCCCGGGGGCGATATGTGCATCGATCTGGATCCATTCACCCACTTCCGGTGCATCTCGCTTTGGGGCACTTATAATTCCTTTTGTAAGTGTTGCAGTAAATCCTTCATGATGCCCTAATGTATAAATAGTATCTCCCTGGCGAAGGGAATCGCTGTTGCCGTAATAATCGAAAAAAGAGACTTCCGGTACGGGAATATCTTCCTTTACTTCCACGACTGCAATATCCGTAATAGAATCCCAGTCTTTTATTTCGGCTTTGGTGTATTTTTTGTCATTATAATAGATATATATTTCCGAGAATTCCGTATCGACATCAAGCAGGGGTTCCACTATATGAAATGCTGTAAGTATATGGTGTCTATCAATAAAGAAACCGGTGCCGAAGAAACTCTCTTTGCGTTTTATACCTAACTTTGTCTGGTATTGCCGTTTTACATGAATTTCTACAATGATAGTTTTAAAATCCGAAGCTTTATAAAAAGGAGTTGTACCCAATGCAGGAGATATATTTTTATCTATATTCAGATATGTCGTAATACCTTTCTGTCCCAGTTGAGAAAATCCTTTAATGAGTTTTCCCATATCCGGTTCGTTATTTTTATTCAATGCACAAATATTATTTAAATAGAACCAGTAGTTGTAATAATCCTCTATTTCCAGGAAATATTCTGCCAGGGAGTTCTGTGTTTTTAATAAACCGGAAAGCAGTTCCTCTCTTTTTCCCGGATAATCCGAACCATATGTATTGATGAGATTAAGCAATGCATATCCTGTGGAATGATTTATAAATTCCTTTCCCTGTTCAATAAATTCCTTCTCGCTTATCTCTTTGATTTTTTCCGGTTCGGATTCCTTTTGCTTTTGAGGAATACTGGTAGAAATGCACGAAGCACACAGTACGAAACTTAATGTCATAATTAATAAGTTTTTTATCATGTTAAACTCCGTTCTCGCTAAGATAATGTAAATAACCAGGTAATAATGTTTCTGAATTATACGTATAGTATATTCCAGTTTATTCTTTCTTTCCAGGAAAAAGTCTGCTTATTCTGCTTATAATTTAAATATCTTCATCAGAATTGACAGCCAGTGTTTGCAATTTTTTACTAAAACACGGGAAATGAGTGATTGACAGGATATTGTTTCACAGACTATCCTGATATCAGATCAAATGATTCAAAAGTTTCTCACAGGTTTAAAACTGTCAATATACTCTATTCTAATCCTTTTTAATGTGGCGGGACTATTTCTGCTTTTTTTCCCGGAGGTCGTACCCATCCGTTATTTTGGCGTTATTTTTAAAACTGTTTGTCACCAGGGTGATGTTTTAGTATTCATGCATCATACATTCCGGCTCCCTTTATGTTACCGCTGTTCAGGTCTCTACTTTTTCCTGCTTATAGGGGCATTTTCTGCTAAAAGACTTCAGAAAATAATGAAAGGAAGACGTGTTTATCTGGTTCTTTTTGCAGGCGTTCTTCCAATGATACTTGATGGATTTTTAAAATTCTCAGCACAATCAAATTTAAAGCTCATTTCTTTTTTAACGGGAAGTATATTCGGTTTTACCTGTGGTGCAATAATCATGTACGGGATTAATAACCTTATTACAATTCAGCAACAATCTACCGGGTATACTTAGTATAAATTTATGTCCTGCTTGCAAGGAGACAGGTTGATAGAAAAGCTCTTTGCAGTGTAACTATCGTTATGGAGAACAACACTACAGAGACTTCTAAAAATTCTATTTTTAGAAGTCTCTGATAAACAGTAGAGTTTGAATAACTTCCTTATCTACCCGATAATTTATTTACATAGCCTTCAGTATTTACTCCATTGGAAGATAATAATAACTTCCATCGATCCAGACACCCTTTGGTTCTTTTAATTCGATTTCCCCGGCAGTATCGGTATAAAAATCTGTATATGCATTTCGATTGTAATAAATTTCCGGTCTGTCAAAATATATAATTACCTCTTCTAATCCCAATTTCTTATTGTCCTTATAAGTATATTCATTACGTCTGACTGTATCATCTTTATAAGTCCTTTCAGCTACAATCATTCTCCCGGCTTCATCATACTGATACCTGTCTTCATAAATCAACTCATCATCGAATTTCTTTTTAGTAAGTGATTTAATACACGGGATATCTTTTATTACTGCAACTTCCAGATTTTTTTTCCATTTCAATTTATTGTCTGCAATATCGTAGTATTCCTGTTTTACAAGCACCCTGTATCTGGTCTCTTCATCTTTATCGTTCTTTCCATCCAGATATGTTAAGTAGGAGAAAATAAAAGGTTTCCCGGTATTATAAATCTTTATTTCTATAAGATCTCCTTCATCATTATAGATAAATTCTGCTTCATTCTCCAATTTGTCATCTAAATAATACTTCCATCCGGTGAGCCCATTCTGAAAAGTATGGTCTTTTATATCCGATGTCGTTGCTGTTGGAGCGGAAACGCAGGCTAACGAAGCAAGCCCGACCAATGATGCGCTAATCAGAATAAGATTAACAAATTTTCTCATAGATTACTCCTTTGTATTAAAATAGATATCAATTTTAGTCAAATCTAAAATCATTATACAGGCAGTGAAAAATTTGGAAGTTTATTATTTTTTACCGCCTGATAATATTATTAGATAATGCAAAATATTTATCAAGCAAAAAAAACATAAATATCCGACTTACCAGTCTGTACCGGAAAAAGCTCTTGCCTGAATTATAGTGATAAAAGGATTTCACCTGTTTCTTCACCTCCGTGTTTTTATACCTTTCGTTTATATGCCCGGATACTGAAACACCCGGTGCCGGAATGCCTTTTTACATATTGACTTTTCATACCAGTCATGATACTATAACTTAATTTTATATAACAAAATGATGGGATAATTAACAAATCATGTGAATAAATGTGTTTAACATTGTCTTATAGCCTTATTAAGGCTGAAAATAAATACAATGGAGGTATAAAATGAAAAAAATACTGCTAACATTAGCTGTATTACTCTCACTATTGTTCTTCATCGGTTGTCCGGGCGGGGACGATGATGATCCGGAAACGGGTGGAACGATAATGGATTTAACAATGGAATCAAGTACGAATATTGATACCTATGTTACGAATGGCGATATTTATGCTTCTGGGGGGACGGGGCCATCAGTTTCGGTAAGTTCGGAAACGGCAAATGGTGGTACACAATCGCTATTAACATCATCTACAATAGATCCCGGGAGCTATGTAGCCTGTGAAGCTCGTGTAAAAATGCAGCAAGTTACCGGAGCTGCAAGAGATTTAACCAATTGCACGATTACTTGTTACGTATATGTTCCTTCCGGACAGGGAACTGATCCGGATTATGTACAATTTACTTTATGGAATACCGACAACTGGTCTCAATTGCAGGATTCCGGATATGAAGTTACCCTTGATACCTGGACATTGTATACATTGGATGTCTCTGATTATGTCGGGGCTGGGGGGGCAACAGCCTGGGGGTACGAAGGGTTAAATGGAGGCGATACAAAAGAAAAAATTATCCAGGATGTGGATGAATTATCCGTAAAAGCCGGTATAAGCTCTCTTGTTGGTGGCAGTCAGGCGACAATTTTTTACATTGATGATTTTAAAATTGTTGAAGACTAAACTTTTGTAAAATACCAGGATGTTCGTATAGATGAGTACAGAGTGCCCTTAAAAGGTACTCTGTTTTTTTATCCATCTCTGTGAAAAAAATCACAAAAAATTTTCAAAACTACTTGACAACTCACGCAAAACATTGTAATTTATTTGTGAAAGATTTCACAGAGAGGTGAAACCGGCAGGATGAACAGGATAATACCGGAACCTTCGGTCATACGGCTTTGTCTTATGTACCGGCTTATGGAGAGGCTTGAAAACAACGGGGTAAAAACCGTTTTTTCTCCCGATATCGGCGAAAACCTCGGGATAACGGCCCATACGATACGGAAGGATATAAGCTTTCTTGGCGAGATCGGGAATACCGCGGCAGGGTATGATGTGGCGAAATTAAAAGACCATATCCACGGCAACCTGGGGCTGGATAAGAAACGGTTTGCCTGCATTGCAGGCCTGGGGAAACTCGGACAGGCACTGCTTAATTACAGGCAATTCTTGGACGGGGATTACCGGGTAATCGCCGGATTTGATTCGGACATCAATAACCTCGAAATGCTCCGGACATCCGTGCCGCTGTATCCTTCATACAGGATGACGGAAATCGTGAAGGATATGGGCATAGAGCTTGCAGTCATCGCTGTTCCTGTCCAGGCAGCCCAGGAGGTAGCAAACAGGCTCATAGCAGGCGGGGTGAAAGGGATTATCAACTTTGCACAGGTGAATGTAAAGTCGAAATCCGGGCAGGTGCTGATACGGAATATCGACCTTTATGGTGAATTAAGGATTTTATCAGCCCTCCTGAACCTTAAGGAGACGGCTTCCCTTAAAAAGGTGAACGGGCCGGATCCCGGGAAAGAGGATTGATGAGGATAATAAAACTTTTTTTAAAAGGAGTGAAATATGGAAAGAGTGTATAATTTTGCAGCGGGTCCGGCGATGCTCCCGCTGGAAGTGCTTAAAAAGGCACAGGATGAATTATTATCATACAAAGGCAGCGGTATGTCTGTTATGGAAATGAGTCACCGGTCAGGTATTTTCAAGGAAATTATGGCAACCACAAAGGCGACCCTCAAGGAAGTAATGAACATACCGGACAACTACAAGGTATTGTTTCTCCAGGGGGGGGCATCATTGCAGTTTGCCATGGTTCCCGTAAACCTGTTCAGAAAAACCAGGAAAGCAGATTATATCAACACGGGGGCCTGGTCAAAAAAGGCGATGAAAGAAGCAAAAAAACTGGGAACAGTGAATGTTATTGCAACATCCGAGGATAAGAATTTTACCTACATTCCCAAATGGGATGCTTCCCAATTCAGCCCGGATGCAGATTATTTTCACATTACCAGTAATAATACGATCTTCGGCACCAGGTATACAAAATTCCCGGCGACAGGGAACGTGCCGCTGGTAGCAGACATGTCTTCGAATATCCTTTCCGAGGTGGTTGATGTATCAAAGTTCGGCATTATTTATGCAGGCGCACAGAAGAATATCGGGCCCGCGGGTCTTACTGTCGTGATTATCCGGGAGGATCTTATGGGATATGCCCCTGAATCCACCCTTACCATGCTCGATTATAAAACCCATGCGGATGCAGATTCTGCTTTCAATACCCCACCCTGTTACAGTCTTTATATTTCCGGTCTCGTGTTCCAGTGGATCAAGGATATGGGCGGTGTAAAGGAGGTGGAAAAAAGGAACAGGGAAAAGGCAAATCTCCTCTATAATTTCCTGGATGAATCGAAAATGTTCAGAAATCCTGTTGCACCGGAAGACCGGTCACTGATGAATGTCCCTTTTATAACAGATTCGGATGATCTGAATACCAGGTTTATTAAAGAGGCAACTTCTACCGGGCTGCTGGAATTAAAGGGCCACCGTTCTGTCGGGGGTATGCGAGCCAGCATCTATAATGCAATGCCGGTGGAAGGGGTGAAGAAACTCGTTGAGTTTATGAAGAAATTCGAGATGCAAAATGCATAGGTACACATTTTAAAATAATTATTAAGGAGGAAAAAATGTATCAAATTCAAACACTGAATAAAATATCACCTCTAGGGCTTGAAAATCTTTCGCGGGATATGTATGAAGTCGCGTCTGAGATTAAAAATCCCGATGGAATTATTGTTCGCAGCTTTGATATGCATACGATGGAATTTCCCCCATCTTTGAAGGTAATTGCCCGTGCCGGCGCAGGGGTAAACAATATCCCTATTGACAGGTGTTCGGAAAAGGGAATCGTGGTATTGAACACACCTGGTGCAAATGCAAACAGTGTCAAGGAAATCGTACTCACCGGTATGTTTATCAGTTCCAGAAAGATTGTCGAAGGGATCAACTGGGCAAAAACCCTGGTAGGAAATGGCGACCAGGTTCCCAGGTTGATTGAAAAGGGGAAATCGCAGTTCACGGGACCGGAGATTTACGGGAAAACACTCGGCGTAATCGGACTCGGTGCAATCGGTGTTAAGGTGGCAAATGATGCGATCGCACTGGGGATGAAGGTAATCGGGTATGATCCTTTTATATCAATTGAATCTGCATGGGGATTGTCCATGAATGTAAAAAGAGCAAATGTGTTAGAGACGCTGGTCCAGAAATCAGACTATATTACCCTGCATGTACCGCTTCTGGACAGTACAAAGGGGATGCTGGACAAACAGCGTTTCGGATTGATGAAAAAGGGTGTGAGGATTTTAAATTTTTCACGGAACGGGCTTGTCAATAACGAGGACTTAAAAGAAGCAATAGCAAACGGGACCGTTGCCGCATATGTCACGGATTTCCCCGATGAAAACCTCTTAAAGATGGAGAATGTCATTTCCATTCCCCACCTTGGTGCATCAACACCGGAGGCAGAGGATAATTGTGCAATTATGGCAGTGGAACAGATATGTGATTATTTAGAAAATGGGAATATCGAGCATTCCGTGAATTTCCCGGAATGCTCGATGCCCCAGTCAGGTATTACACGGTTGTCAATTATAAATAAAAATATTCCCAATATGGTCGGGCAGATATCCACTGTTCTTGCTGCTGAAAATATAAACATAGCGGATATGATTAATAAGCATATGTGTGATTATGCATATAATATCATTGACCTTGACAGCAAGATAAAGCCGGAACAGATGGAAAAGCTAAAAAAGATTGAAGGGGTCATTATGGTTCGGAAGATAGATACAGGAAAGGAAGGTTGATTGCCGCCGGAAATCTTTCGGGATTAAAAAAGAATGGTCAATTCGTTGAGTTGACAGGAACAATTGTTGTTTCTGTCAACTCAACTTTTAAACAAGGTTCTCCTTCTTCAAAAAGTATCTTTTTTCGTAATTATTTATCTGAAAACAGCGAATCCCCATTGGTAGCAATGACATCCCTGTACCAGTAAGCCGAATCCTTTGGGGTTCTTTTAAAGCTTTTAAAATCCACATGCACCAATCCCAGCCGCTCCCGGTATCCCCATGCCCATTCAAAATTATCCATAAATGTCCAGTGGAAATACCCCATGATATCTACACCGTCATCCCCTGCCCGTGCGAATTCCTTCAGATACCGGTGCATAAAATCTATCCGCTGGGGATCATGTACTTTCCCGTCCTGGAAAACCCAGTCGGTGTTAGACATCCCGTTCTCTGTAATTACAATGGGCAGTTTATAACGCTCATAAAGAAAACGCGGGGCCCAGTAGAGGACTTCCGGCACAACAGGCCAGTAAAGCATTGTAATATCGCAACCCGGTTTATCCGGCATTTCCACAGGCATACCGTTTTCCCCTTTTTTTACATAATGGCCTGTATAAATATTCATCC
Source organism: Spirochaetales bacterium (assembly GCA_016935735.1). GTDB lineage: Bacteria > Spirochaetota > Spirochaetia > SZUA-6 > JAFGRV01 > JAFGRV01. Next base: position 10,444 of record JAFGQK010000122.1, read on the forward strand.
CGGAAAAATCCAGGGGCTGGCAGATTGTTTTCATATCATCCGGATGTACCGGGGGAAGATATTGAGCGAAAATTTCAAGTCCATCTTCCGGGTAATTCCCGAAAAAGACCGGATCGAGCCACCAGGTGATATTCCACCCATCCGGTTTGGGCACAGAGAATGTCACCTCATATGCGGTTTTTATATCATCCATGGAATTTGTTGCAGGAATCCTGGGGAATCCTGCCGGTGCCATACCGATCTTGCACGGTTTTTTTGCCAGGGCGCGTATGACCTGTACTGCTTTCCCGTGGCTGATAAGAATATGATGCCCGGCAAGGAGTAATTCCTTTTGATGCAGCTTTACACCAGGTGCATGGAGTGCAATATCATAGCCGAGTTCAATAAAACATTGCGGCTCATTTAATGTTATCCAGTGAGTAACCCTGTCCGAAAGATGTGTTGTTACCACCTGTGCATATTCTGCAAACCAATCGGGACTGTCGGGATTCATCCAGCCGCCTTTATAAAAAAGCTCCTGCGGAAATTCCCAGTGGAAAAGGGTAAGCCAGGGTTCGATTCCTGCTTTTAAAAGCTCATCGACAAGCCGGGAGTAAAAATCAATTCCTTTCGTATTGATTTTCCCTGTGCCCCGGGGAAGTACCCTTGGCCAATTGATGGAAAAACGGTACGCTTTAAGTCCCAGTTCTTTCATAAGTGCGACATCTTCTTTGTAACGGTGATAATGGTCACATGCAAACTCGCCTGTTTGAGACCGCCAGATTGTATTTTCCTTCTGACAAAACACATCCCATACAGACAATCCTTTCCCATCTTCAAAAGCACCCCCCTCTATCTGGTAGGAGGATGTGGCGGAACCCCAGACAAAATCAGCAGGAAATCCCATACAGGTAACTCCTTTTTTATACAAATTTTATCATACATTGGATTTTTTATCCCATCCCATTTGTAGAAAAGAATAATACAACCAATTGATTAATGGCAACAATAGCGACAATATAAAGAAATGTCAAGAAGAGGGAATAATGGGGTGGTTAGGTGCGATTTCGTAAACTTGTTTTAACTATTTATTGAGAGTCATTTTTTGTTGAGTGTTAAAAAGCAAGTTGCTTTGTATCTTCTTTCTGTGTAGATAATATTACTCCAGGACGATACTATAAATAGTGGAATAGACCCTGGAGCCAGGGGCTGGAAAGTCATTTATTTTTTATTGAAGCATAAGGTGTTATGAGCTATTATATGTAGTATAGAAGAAAGGAGAAATACCGGGATTTGCATCAAAGTCTGAAAATATCAATCAGTTTCCTTCTTTCCCTTCTTATTGCCTTTTTATTCCTGGTTTTTGGGGCTTCCGGACTCTTTACGATTATTGAAACCAATTTTTATATTCCCAGGATACAGAACCACTATTCCGATCTTTTACAAAAAATTGCCAAAGGGGTGGAAAAGAATATAGAAACAAATATCCAGGAATTTGAAGGAATTCTTGATAATCCTTATATACCAGGCGCTTTTCTTACAGACCAGGGGAAAGATTTAAAAGATATTCAGGCAAGGGAAAAGGATTTTGCTTTACTAAGAAATTCCATACCGGACCTGCTCTATGTGCGGTTTATAGGCACAAGGGGAAAAAAAATCTATTTTTCCACCCGTAACAAAGATGAACAATCGGTAAAAGCAAATCAGCGTATTTATTATAATTACGATCAGGTGGAAAAGGATATCGATATCAACAGTGTCATATGCAAGAAAGAAGATCCCCCAAAGGTATATATGAATGCAAAGAACAATCTCCTTGTTTATTCTTTTCCTGTTGTGGACTCCTATGATGTTCTGAAAGGGACAGCCCTTTTTTATGTTTCAAAAGAAAATATAATCAGAAAGCTGCTTTTATCCCCGGAATATGAGGTAAAAGATGATATTATACTTATTGAAGATAAAGGTGTTCTTCTTAATTTTCCGGGAGAATTATCTTCCCTTATAGAAGAAGAAGTGAAAAAAATCTGGGAAAAAAATAATGAAAAAACAGAATTTTCAGGCACTCTTTTATCAACAGAAGGAGAAGCAAATATAACCTATACACTCTTGTCCCTGAAAACCAATTATTCAGGGTATCTGTCACTTCTGCTGCTTGAAAGTATTTTTGAAATTCCGCCGCTATATAAAATAATTATGCTTATTCTTCTTTTTTTTACCATGTTTATAGTTATTTATTTACTTTTTAATATCAAACAGGATCCGCTTCTTATCATTTCCAGAAGAATAAAATACCTCCAGATACAATTTTTAAGGCAGTTTATTGACGCACAGGAAAGGATAGATTGGAAGAAATGGCATATCGATCTGCAGGCCCGGGAATCCGATATCAAGAATCAAATAAAAAAGGGTGTGGGAAAAATAAAAAACGAGAAAGAGGTTGATACACTTATAAACAAAAGCTGGAAGAATATCTTATCCATTATCAGCAAGAAAGCTGCCCAGGAGAAGACAATTTCCCTGGATGTGAACACAATCGAAGAAGCGATTACAAGGGCTTTTAAAAGAGGAAATATCATTATACCCGTGCGGAAATCCCAGGATCTGGTAGATGAAAAAGAGGATCAGGAAGTAAAAATTCATGGTGAAATGACAGAGGTAGAACAATCTGAACAATCTGAACAATCTGAACAATCTGAACAATCTGAACAATCTGAAGAGATTGAAGAGATTGAAGAGGTCGAAGAAATCGAGGCTCTGGAAGAGGTTGTGGAAGCAGAAACCCGGGAAGATACAGAAGCAGCAATCGAAACAACCGGCTCGATCGAATCGATCGAACCGATCGAACCGACAGAGTCGATAGAGTCGATCGAAACTGTCGAAGAGGTCGAAGAGGTCGAAGAGGTCGAAGAGGTCGAAGAGGTCGAAGAGGTCGAAGAGGTTGAAGAGGTTGAAGAAGTTGAAGAGATAGAAGAGATAGAAGAAATCGAGGCTCTGGAAGAGGTTATGGAAGCAGAAACCCGGGAAGATACAGAAGCAGCAATCGAAACAACCGGCTCGATCGAACTGATCGAACCGACAGAGTCGATAGAGTCGATCGAAACTGTCGAAGGGGCCGAAGAGGTTGAAGGGATTGAAGAAGTTGAAGAGATAGAAGAGATAGAAGAAATCGAGGCTCTGGAAGAGGTTGTGGAAGCAGAAACCCGGGAAGATACGGAAGCAGCAATCGAAACAATAGAAGGGGTTGATGGGGTTGAAGCCCTGGAAGAGATTGGCGGGATTGAAGTCCTGGAAGAGAAAGCAGAAACCCTCGAAGAAATGAAAGAAACAAAACATGAGGAAGCAGTTAAAAGGGAAGAACCTGGAGGAACCAAAGATCATTTCAAACCTCTCCCGACCGAACTTTTTGAACAGCTTGAAGAACTGGAACTGGCAGCAAATCCGGATGAATATACCTATGATGAGAGAGGAGGAAAATACTATTTACTTCGTAAAGAGATGTTGAAAGACGATAGGAAAAATGGGACAGGAAAGCAGGAACTATCCGATTCAATGATCCTTTTCGAATCACCGGAAGAAACATCAGAAGACACTCGGAAAACAGTAATGCCTGCTTCTGATGGTGAACCCGTGCTGCAATATAAAACCGAGCAGGAAGAATATAATGCCCGGGTAAATAAGAACCAAATCCGGCTTTATACACTGGAACAAGTCTTTACGATCATGAGGGAATCAGATGAAAATATTGTAATGGAGAATGGTGTTTATAAAGTAAGCAGAGGTATTATCGAGGCCGATTTAACACCAAAGGATTTAAAACTCAAAGAACTTGTGGATTCGGTAAAAGATGGGATTACAACAATCCGTGCAGGTGGAGAAAAAGTACGAATGTTAAAGGAAAGTAATAACGATGCAAGCCCGGAATTGAAAAAGGTATTATTTACCTGTTCTTCCGGTATTGAGTATGATGATTATTTATCCGGCTTAAAAAGGCAGGACACACTATCTATTATGAAATCCCTGGTAGAATTTTCCAAAGACTTGAATGCATTTGTTACGGCAATACTTATTCCGGAAAAGAATGAATATGTTATTGATATTTCTGTTGGACTACAGGAAAGAAGTCGCGATCTCTTAAAGTTTTCCAGGGAAGAAATATGGAGTAATGAAATTTTTTTAAAAAAGATGGTATGCATTGTCTCTATCCCTTTACGGGAACTCCAGTTTTTCAGGATAAAGCTGGATAATCTGGATAATAAATATATTAACGGCATGTTATTTATCCCTGCCCGTTTTAAACAGCATGATTCATATTTTCTCTTTGGTTTTTCGAATAAAATAGAGGGCTCAATAAAAGACCTGATAAGTAATTTAAGACTCAGGTTTGTTTTATAAAGTCTCTTGACAATATAATAAAAATAAAGATATATTAACTTAATATCAATATGGTGGAGGACAGTGATGGTATTTATTATTGGCATCATTTGTACTCTTACCGGTATGTTTCTAGGTTGGATTATAAGATGGCTTTATGCCAGATTTCAACTTACTTCTTCTGAGCAGAAGGCAAAAAGGATTATTCAGGAGGCACAGAAAGAAGCTGAGACCAGGAAGAGAGAGGTTTTACTTGAAACAAAAGATCAGTTGATTAAAGAAAAGAATCAACTGGAAAAAGAAACCCGAGAAAGAAGAAATGAGCTTTCGCGGATGGAGCGAAGGCTTATTCATAAAGAAGAAAATCTAGAAAGAAAAGTAGCCCAGGTTGAAAAACAGGAAAGGGCTATAGCAAACCGGGAGAGAGTTTTATCAGAAAAAGAAACAGAAATAGATAAGAAGCAGGAAAAATGGAAGAGGGAACTTGAACGTATATCCGGTATTTCTGCCGAAGAGGCAAAGAAGTTATTAATACAGAGTCTTGAAAACGAAGCAAGACACGATGCACAGGTACTTCTAAATCGAATAGAGCAGGAAGCCCAGCTTACGGCAGAGAAAAAAGCCCGTGAAATTATTATCACGACAATACAGCGCATTGCAACTGACATAACTTCCGAGGTGGCTGTTACATCGGTAAGCCTGCCAAACGATGAAATGAAGGGAAGGATTATCGGACGGGAAGGCAGAAATATCAGGACGCTGGAAACCCTTTCCGGTGTAGATATTATTATTGACGACACACCGGAAGCGGTTGTCATTTCCTGTTTTGATCCTATCCGGAAAGAAATAGCAAAAATATCACTTGAACGTCTTATATCCGATGGCAGGATACATCCGGCAAGGATCGAAGAAGTGGTGCAGAAAGTAACAAAGGAAATAAGCCAGAAAATTTACGAGGAAGGTGAGAAAGTTCTTTTTGAACTCGGTATTCATAATTTCAGACCAGAGGGAATTCGTGTCCTGGGAAGGCTCCATTTCCGGAGCAGCTATGGTCAGAATGTTTTAAAACATTCAAAAGAAGTGGCAATACTCGCCGGGTTAATCGCTTCGGAATTGGGTGCAAATGTTGAGATAGCAAAACGGGCTGCCCTACTTCATGATATTGGGAAGGGGGTGGAAACCGAGAGTGAAGGCAACCATGCAGAAATCGGGATGGAACAGGCAAGGAAACTCGGTGAGGATCCAAAGGTGATTAATGCAATCGGTGCTCATCATAATGATGTTGAACCCAGCTCCCTCGAGGCAATTATTGTTCAGATTGCAGATGCGATCTCTGCATCAAGACCCGGGGCAAGAAGGGAAACCCTGGATAATTATCTGAAACGTCTTGAAAACCTGGAAAAGATAGCAGATGATTTTGAAGGAGTTGAAAAGTCATATGCAATCCAGGCAGGAAGGGAATTACGCATTATTGTGAATAACGAGAGTGTGAGTGATAATGAAGCCAAAGAGCTGGCAAAGAAAATCGCAAAAAGAATAGAGGATGAACTCAAATATCCCGGCAGGATAAAGGTAACGATTATTCGTGAAACACGAATCCTGGAATATGCACGATAACCGGACTATATGTTATTTTGACTTAAAATCTTGTTAAAATAACAAGATTTTAAGCAAAATAACAAAACGTTGGCCGCCAGGTTAATGAGACCAGCATAATTAAAAAAACCTGGATAGCCTGTTAATTGGGTTGTGGGCTTAAGCCTTCGTTATGAGAAAGCAGGGAAAAGAGTCGTGCAGAATACGTTAAGAGTCCTTATCCTCGGTGATATTGTAGGGCAACCCGGTATAAGGGCAGTTTATGCCAATATGCAGAAATTAAAGAAATTAAAAAAGGCAGATCTTGTTATTGTGAATGGCGAGAATGCCTTTGACGGACGGGGAATAACACCGGAACAATGCGATATGATATTTTCTTCCGGTGTGAATGTCATTACTTCGGGCAACCATATATGGCAGCAGGCATCCATTCATCAATATCTGAATGATTCGCCATATCTTTTAAGGCCGGAGAATTACCCTGTTGGTGTTCCAGGGAAGGGCTTCTGTATTGTGGAGGTGAATGGAGAAAAAGCCGGGGTGGTGAATCTGGAAGGCCGGGTTTTCATGTCTTCAATACGGTGTCCTTTCCTTATCGGGAAAGAGATATGCCAGCGTTTGCGCCGTGAAACAAATATAATTATTGTTGATTTTCATGCAGAATGGCCCGAGGAAAAAGAGGCGCTCGGGCTTTATCTTGATGGGAAAATATCTGCACTCATCGGGACACATACCCATGTACAGACAGCAGACGAAAGAATCCTCCCGGGAGGAACAGGTTATATCACGGATATCGGGATGACAGGACCAACCGGATCAGTTATCGGGATGAAAAAGGAAATCGTGTTAAGAAAAAATCTAACCCAGATGCCATTGAAAATGGAAGTAGAGGAAAGCCCGGCTGAAATCATGGGGGTGGTCATGGAAATAGACAGTAAAACAGGAAAAACTCTTTCCATCGAGCGCGTGAAACAAACATCCAGTTTATAATGGAGATGAGTGGGAAAAAGATACCCTTATTGGATCTACTCTGTCTTGCCTATCCGGATATGTTGAAAAAGGAATTATATGCAAAGGTTCTCTGTGGTGAAGTGTATGTTAATAATGAAAAGATCCGTGATGCAAGAAGACTGGTGGACGTATCTTCCCATATCGATTTCAGAATAAAGGAATATGTTTCCCGCGGTGGTATAAAGCTTGCACATGTGCTTGATAAATGGAAGGTTGATGTAAAGGACAAGGTATTCATTGATGCAGGATGTTCAAGCGGGGGATTTACCGATTGTCTCCTTAAGCACGGGGCAAGGTTTGTCCATGCGATTGACGTGGGGTATAATCAACTTGCTTATTCCTTGAGAATCGACAAACGTGTCTGTGTGCATGAACGGACTAATACACTGGATATCCGGAAATCTTCTCTTGATCCTGCCCCCCACATGGGTGTGTGTGATCTTTCCTTCCGTTCTCTTCATGGTGCGGCATCCCATCTTCTCGGGCTGTTGAGTGAAGATATCCTTATTGCCCTTGTGAAACCTCAATTTGAATGGGATAATCCGGAACCCGGTTTCAGGGGAGTAATTAAAAACAGGGATACAATTCTTATGGTCTGTACTAAGCTGGTAGAAGAACTTCATTCCGAAGGGGTTACGGTATCCTCTGCGGAACTATCCCCGGTCTGTGGTGCAAAGGGAAACCAGGAGATTTTTTTTCTTTTAAAAAAACAGGAAGAAGAACAGAAACAGGATATCATATCGTTGATAGCCGGGTTTTTATTCAATGGCAATAAGTGAAGAACGGGATAATGGCTCACCTATGAATATTCCTTCGGGTCCAAGATAGTTTACTTTTTTTCCATCGATAAGTATTTGAATACGTTTTACATTTGAGAATTCAGTAACAGTATAGACAACCTGGTTCAACTGTGCTTTGAGTCCTTCCATTCCAAGCGGATTAAACCGGAAATTCTCATTAAAGTCGACAAAAGCAACATCACCTTTCACATATACATTGTTCAGACGGGTATTTTCCGGGATCATACTGTAGCATTCCATATTGATTTCCCGGGAATTCGGACCCTGTAAAAGTGTTAACAGGGTATCGGTAAGAGGTGAATCCTTATAATAAACTGTTCTTTCAAAACTTTTTAACTGGATAGCACCCTCTTCGTTCACCCTTACAAAGTAGATAAGTGCCCTGCGAAGCCGTTTTTGTTTATTTTCCTCTGTACGGGCAGGTACCGGGGTGGATTCGGATTTTACCGGTGTATCATCTCCTTCATCTTCTGTGACCTGAATATCATCCTTATTATCGTTTCTACCGGTGTGATCCTGGTTTCCGGATGGCTGTTCATTATGATCATCTTCCTGCGGTCTGTTTTCATTTTCATCTTTTTCCGGTTTTTCTTTTTTTTTCATAAGTTCGGAAATAACATCCTGAAATCCTGTTTTTTTAATGATTTCATTTGCCGTTTTAAGGTTTGCTAAAACAATAACAATAACAAGCAATACCAGAGCTAACCAGAAAAGACAGCCTATCGATGCTTTTCTTTTCGCCATATCAGTACATACTCCACTTGAATTCTTTACAGGTTTTTAAGCGGTTTTACACGTATAATCGATGGTGAAAACCTGACAGTGAAACGTCACCGACAAAATTTTTCACTCTCCCTGCCTTCTATATAATAATCGGCAAATATAGGTGATCTTTACACTTCTGTTATAAAAATCCGATTAAGTAAAAGCTAAAAGCATTGAGCTTTTTTTCTATTTACTTCAGCAAAACTCGTCAATCAAACCGACATAGTACTGTGCAATAAGCAATGCATCGACAATATCCACTCCCCCGTCACAGTTGACATCCGCGATCTCCTCATCAATTGAAGTAATAAGACCCACATAATATTGCGCGACCAGGAGGGCATCCACGATATCCACACTCCCGTCGTCATTCACATCACCCTTTGTTCCCGTGGGGGTGGGTGTCTGGTCCGGCGGGGAAGTCGGTGTCGGGGACGGGGTTTCAGTCGGTCCCGGGGTGTCCGGTTCAATCCCGAAAATCAACGCACCTTCATGGTAAGCGGTAATCTTCGTATTTACGGTAAAATCATTCGGGGAACTCGAATCAAAGGAGTAGTCGTTACCCTGGTCGTACTCACTCCAGTCGGGCTTTGTAATCCGGATCTGCATTTCCCCGGTATCACTCCCGATGTTCAGGACAGGGGCAGAGGTGAGAAAGCCGATCTCGATATATTCTTCAGTAATGGTCCCTGTAATATGCTCCTTCCCCATCTGTGCCCAATCCACATAAAACTCATGGCCGGTGCCTTCCGGGGTAAACCAGTACCGGATGGTGATTTCTTCCAGATCAATGGGGAGTGGCCCCGGGTTATATATCTTCATAAATGGTTTAATCTGGTTGGAAGTCGTATTTGCCTCCGCAGGTCTGTAGAGGATTTCCAGGCTCGGATGTTCCGGCGGGACCGGACTTGGAGCAGGCACCCCTCCTGAACTGAAATAGAGCATTCCCGCCATACCAAGGAGATAGGATGCATTGTAATCGATGGCAACCTCATTCATCGTATAGTCATTTACATCATCCGTATAACCGTCACTCTCATTCGGTCCGCCGACCAGTGCGCCTATCATTCCATTGGTAAAGGAATTGTTTTTATCCGGTTGATTTGCCCGGTGATGCGGGTGTCGGGGGGGATTGTTCAGGTAATTGGTCACATACGATCTGTTCCCTGGGTTACTCCCCAATATGTAGTCCATGGTATCTTCTGCTGTCGTGTTATAAAGGTTGATTCCCACGAGTTTGCTTGCCATAAAACCGAGTCCTGCTTCTGCCGCAGCATAGCGCAACACTCCCCAGGAATCGAGCCAGGGAAGACCGCCGGGAGTACGCTTAAGATCCTGGCTGTACCAGGTCAGGTTGTTCTGGACACCGATCATGTATTTAAAGTTTTCCGTAAGTTGTGCCATTTTCAGCATGGCAAAAAGTGCAACATCGTCCCATGCGGGCGCCCAGGGTTTGTTGTAATTATCATCCCCGTAATTATTCCTTTCATCCAGGTACCCGTCTACCGGGTCCAGGTAACTGTTGTCTCCGGTAGCTATGGCAAGCCAGACCGCTGCCCAGGCAAGATCATCATAATGGGAAGAAGATTTATAAAAATCGCAGCTTGTCTGTCCCGGGTAATTCCTGGCCAGGTCATATAATTCCTTTGCCCCTTGCAGACACTTGTTCGCATAGCTTGAATCTGTATTTTTGTAGTTCAGATACATGATTGCCAGGGCCGAAGATGCCAGACCACTCACATCGGTCCCCGGGTTTGAAGGATTGATTATTTTCACCGGACGCTCGGATGTCTGGGTTTCCGGCGGGCCCCAGTATGCATGGTCCGAATGGCCGTCCCCCACTTCCCAGTAAAGGACATTTGCGCCGGGATGGGATTTCAGGATAAAATCGGTAAATCTTTTAATAATGGACATGAGTTTTGCAGAAAGCCCTTCCCTGTCAAGAAGGCTTTTATATTCATAATAAATCCAGCCAAGAACCCCGGCTGTCCAGAATTGGGGAATACCAAACTTTACATGATCCCCTGCATCATGATACCCCCCGGTAAGATCGATGGAACCGTCACTGTCCGAGGTATGACAGGCACCTCTCCAACTCGAGCAGACACTATCTTGTGCTGCATCCGGCCCGCATTTATTGGCATCAAAAAACCATAATCCTTTTTCAAACGCATCGGCATAATCATACGCTGATATATTGATAGTGGTGATAAGAAACAGCATCGTGACCATTAGCATGAAGATATACTTTTTCATTACTTTCTCCTTTTTAAAATAGTGCAATTGCTTTACATTTTTCAATTATTATATCACGGAGAATACCTGATGTCAAATTCACCCGGCATACGTGTGCGAACGCCATAACAGGTTTTAAAAACCACGGAACACACTGAATACACAGAAATAAAAGACCGAAAATAAAATAATGAAAGATTT
>JAFGQK010000123.1 GCA_016935735.1 Spirochaetales bacterium
AACAGCCCAGGACCATTCAGGCAGGCCTATATTTAACCACTTCACTCCCATCAGCAATAAAGCCGTAAGAGCAAGAGTGATCAAAATACCCGGACCAGCAAGGAGTGTGGCATTGACTGATGTCTTCCTGAATGTATGCCAGTCCATTCCGAAAGCAGCCTCAAAAATAAGAGTGGGAAGAAAAATAAAAAATATAACATGCGGATCTATTGTGCCTGCCCATGATATGGATTCCATGACAACAGAAAATACCGACTCCGAACGGACATGAAACCTGGATGATACTCCAAGGATAATGCCTATTACAACAAGCAATACCGTATAAGGCACAGGCATTTTTTTCAGTAAATGCCTTGTAAGTGTGCCTAGTATCAGGGCAATGATTATAAATAGTAATGGTTCCATAGTCATGATCTATTTCAGTACTAAAAATAAATAAATAACTGTTAAATACAATTATCATTGAATAATTGTCGGCAGATAAATTTTTGTATTTTTGTGCAACTTTTTCCTCATACTATGGTTAATAATAATAAAAATGAATAAGAAATTTGTACTATCCATATTTATTGTTGCAATATTTGCAGCATCGTGTGCGACTTTAAAAATAGACTATTCACAGATATCTGTTCCCCAGGAAGGCGGATATCAGTTCAGACAGATAACCTATGAAGACCAGATGATCTGGGGCCCCAAGGTTATAAATAATGCCGGTAAGCTTCAATGGTTTACAGGTTCAATGTTCGATGTGTCAGATGATGGTAATTTAATTGTATATGTCGGGGTTACCTCTGCCGATCAGACTGTAGGGAATATATATGTAAGGTCGACCGGGGGAGGACGCAGTTCTGTACAAAGAACTTTCGGCTTATCAGCCACAGGTCCTGGTTTTTCTCCCGATGGTAAATCAATATGTTTCAGCGGTATTTTCCCGGGACAGGAAAAATCAAATATCTGTATGATAAATACTAATGAAGGAAGTGCAATACAGCATCTCACAGAATCACAACCCGGGATGGCAACGGCTCCGGTTTTTTCAGGTGACGGGCAACGGATATTTTATACAAGAGGCTTACCTGTTACAACTTATTCAGGCACTACTCCCATCACAACCTGGACTTATTCTATCTGGTCGATGGATAAAAATACTTCCATTGCCACACAGTATGTTGAAGGCTCCTCTCCCGAATATGTGCCAGGTGAGAAGCTTCTTTTCACCAAATCGAACAGCACCACATCACAGGGAGAAATATGGATGCTTGATCTGAAATCAGGACAGGAAACACTCATTCAGAGAGATAATGTAAGGGGTTTTTCAACACCGAAAATTTCGCCTGATGGAAAAAGAATACTTTGTGTCGGGTCTTCAAAAGGTGCCAGACCATCGGATTCAAACCTTGATATCTTTGTTGTCAATATTGACGGAACAGGGTTTCAGCAAATTACTTTTCATCCCGGAAATGATAATTCCCCCTGCTGGGCACCTGACGGGAAATCTATTTATTTTCTCTCACAACGCGGAAATGAAAAAGGCAGTTATAATGTGTGGAGTATCGATCTGATAAAATAATATAATAATTAATAATATGAAAATCAAGCTATTAATAGGTATCCTGTTTCTAATTATCAGTTTTCCCCTCTCCGCACAGTTTGTCGGAGATGCCGGAGCTGCGTCTTCCTCATCACAATCCGCAGCAATGGGCAAGCCCTCATTTATCATAAAATTTGGTGCGGCAATACCAATTGGTGAATATAAAACCTTACCGACGCGTACAGCAAACCCACAATATTCATCAGGAATAATGGGAGCAAAAACAGGCTTTTTCTTTGAAGCAGGAATGGGAATGAGTCTTACAAACCCGGATTTGCCGGTAGGATTCTATTATTACCCGGTTCTGGGAGCATACTGGCAAACCCCCCTCAACTGGAGTGAACTGGGAGGATTCTTTGAAGATAAGGCTATTTATACAAAACCTGTAAAGGTTATCGATATAGGACAGCGATATGGTATTTTGGTTAAACCAGTTGATAATTTCCTGATGGCAGCCTATTACAGGCCCGGTTTAATAATCCCTTTAAAATTTGAGGTTACACATGAATCAGTATCAGACGGTGAGTCATTTCTTTTTACGGGTGAAATGGCTACAGGTGATGATGTACCGCTTTTTATGATGTCACACTCATTCGGATTTACTGTAAGATATATGATTGCATCACTGTCTGTTGAACGCTACTCGGCAAGACCCACTTATGATGTCCGGTATATAGATATGGATATAAATCCGCTATCGACTGTTGATATATCCACAAAAGGAAAGATACCAGTGAAAATGATGCTGGTATCCATTGCACTTGACTTCTGATAAGATAATCTTAAAATACTGTTAATCTGCCTGGTAAGTCACTGTTTATCATAATGACCGATCTGCCATCGCGGATTTGTGGATGCTAAATGTTCCCTGGTGATTATATCTTCAGCCCTGTTAATCAGTTCGGGATGCTTTTCTGCAATATTCTTTGTCTCCGCCGGATCATTTTCCAGATCGTAAATTTCAAATTCAAGGTTTCCATTATTCATGTTTTTCCTCATTATTTTGAAATCACCGATCCTTAAAGCCTGCTGACCTCCTGATTCGGGGAATTCCCAGTAAAGATACTCATGAGTAGCCTGTTTTTTCCCAATAAGCTCTGGCAGAAAACTTATCCCGTCACTTCCTTCA
>JAFGQK010000124.1 GCA_016935735.1 Spirochaetales bacterium
TCTGTTGCTACTATACAGTAATTTGGACTGCCTACTTGTGCTCCAATCTGTGACCATCCGCTAAAGTGTTGCTGCATATTATGGGGACCACTCGAAGTTCCGCTACAATTGTACTGCATAAAAGGTCCATTGCCTTGAATGTTAGGTCCGTTTCGATTATCTATATATAAGGTGTATGAGCCTCTACTGGTACTATATGTTCCTTTCTGGGAACCGCCGCCTCTGCCGATGTAATATTCTATGAGCGGGTTTGTCTTCCACCCATAGACACCCAAATATTGAGCGTTGTTGGCGCTGCCTGTCCAGCCGATAGATCCGCTATATGAATTCCAGCCTGAACCACAAACAAAATTCCCGCAATTACTCCAGCTTACTTTGTAATGGCCCCCACCTAAATTCTGGCCGTTTACTGACCCACCGCCATCGGTCCAACATTGATAGTAGTCTTGTGCTGTTACAAACAAGCAGGTAAAACACATTAAAATTACTAAAACAAACATCATTCTTAATTTCATTTTATACTCCTTTTAAGTTTTTCTTTAATTTTAAAAATTTAACAAGCACTTTATGCTCTAAGTAATAATGGTATTTTGCCCTTCACCTCCTTTTTCCTCATAATAATAAGATAACCTTTCCCTGCTATCAACAACAGCTTCAGAAAGGTTCCGGGATTTCTTAAAAAATCAGCTTATAACCACCGTCGTATCTCACCACCCGGAGTATTTCCCTTTTTTTATTTACCTTATTCTAATGATATAATAACATCAAATGAAAGAGGATAAAATAATTTATTTGCCTTATTTCGCTATAGATCAAACGTCTTAAGATATGTTTATTTTCTCATCTTTAAAAGAAGAATCTATAATTCTCCTTTAATTTATGAATTTTATCCACTATTCAGCAGGAAAATCCTGCTGAATAGTGGATAAAATTCATAAATGTGATTATTATAGTAGCATTAAGCGAATTAAGTATCTTGTAAAAACAGGGGGTAAAAATTGCAATTTTATAAAAATTGAGTGTGGTTAAAGGAGACATTTCAATGAGAAAACTATTAATTTTTCTTTTAACGGCAATAATGGTTATTGTCAGTGCTTGTTCGCAAAAAATACCTGAAAACTTCGTATTAGTCAAAGGCGGGACTTTTAAAAGCACAGAGACAAACTACTCTGGTACAATTATAACAATATCGGACTTTTATATCAGCAAATATGAGATAACTCAAAAAGAGTGGATTGAGGTAATGAGAAGTAATCCCTCGGAATTCAAAGGCGACAATTTACCGGTAGAAATGGTAAGCTGGTATGACTGTGTTGAGTACTGTAATAAAAGGAGTATAAAAGAGGGCTTAAAACCGTATTACAATATAGACAAGAATAAAAAAGATCCGAATAATAAGAGTGACATCGATGATATAAAATGGATGGTAACGATCAATAAGGGAGCCAATGGTTACCGCTTACCTACAGAAGCACAGTGGGAATATGCTTCAAGTGGAGGTCGGGAAAGCAAGAGTTACCTATACAGCGGAAGCAATAATGCAGATGACGTAGCATGGTACTGGGAAAACTCTGGAGATAAACCCTTAACCGGATATTGGAACTTCGAGATGATAGAAAATAACCACAATAAAACAAAACCTGTCGGTCTCAAGATACCAAATGAGTTAGGACTTTACGATATGTCAGGTAATGTAAGGGAATGGTGCTGGGACTGGTATGGAGATTGGCTGAGTAATAAAATCGACCCCGGAGGAAGTGTGAGCGGCACTGACCGGGTTTGGAAGGGCGGCGGTTGGCTCGGTATCGCCGACGGACCGTCTTACCGGGGGTATTGGGAACCAAATAGCAAGGGCAATGATACTGGTTTGCGTGTGTGCCTCGGCAAATAGACCGGAACAAGACAGACCATGCATAATCAAGAAAATCTACCGGGAAGAAAGGGGAGGGTATCAGAATAATTGCGTATACTCCTTATGAAGTACCCAAAGCTTTGAGTACACTTCAGGTTTCTTTAGAGGGATTTTACATTTTCTTCTTAAAAAACCTTGCGTCGAATTATAACTTTAGTTATCATTTCATCATAAAAATTTAAAAGGAGTAAAAACCATGAAAGGCAAAATAAAATATATAGTCGGATTTCTAATACTTTTACTGATAGGGATTGGTTTATATGTATTTATTCAACAAATGGAAAGAGAACGCATAGTAATTTTTGAAGAAAAGCTTCTTGCCACTTTGCCCCCGGAGGTGAAAGATGAAGAACTGAACAATCATGTCTTTAGTCCCGATGGCAGGAGTGTTGCATATATTCTAAAAAAAGGCAACAAAACAGCAGTGGTTGTGAACGATTCAGCAGGTCCGGAGTTTGATGATGTTGGTCCCCCCCACTTCAGCCCTGATAGCAAGATCCTGGCATATAAAGCAAAAGAAGACGGTAAATGGGTTATGGTTACAGGAAATAAAAAATCAGAGAAGTTTGATGATATTGCTTTCCCTTACTTCCGTCCCGATGGTAAAGGGGTTGCGTATTGTGCAAAAAATGAGAATAAATGGTTTACCGTTATTGATGACAAAAAGGGTGAAAAATATGATAAAGTTGAGGCTCTTCACTTCAGTCCTGATGGTATAAGGTTTGCGTATCGTGGAAACCTGGAGGAAGAGAAAAAATCGCTTATCGTTGCTGATGACAAAAAAGGTGAAAAATATGATTGGGTTACTGACCCAATCTTCAGTCCTGATGGTATAAGTGTTGCTTATACGGCAAAAGAAGGCGATATATGGTTTATAGTTATTGATGACAAAAAGAGTGAAAAATATGAAGCGATCGGGGTTCCTGTTTTCAGTCCTGATGGTAAAAGGGTTGCTTATGGTGCACATGAAGGCGGTAAGTCGTTTATCGTTGTTGATGGCGAAAAAGGTGAAAAATATGATGGGGTGAGGGACCCTCACTTCAGTCCTTGTGGTAAACGAGTTGCTCACGCTGCAAAGGAAGGCGATAAGTGGTTTATGGTTGTTGATAACAAAAAGAGCGAGAAATATGATGATGTCAGCATTCCTTACTTTAGTCCCGATGGTAAAAGGGTTGGGTATTGGGCAAAGGAAGGCGATAAGTTGTTTACCGTTATTGATGATAAAAAGAGTGAAAAATATGATGATGTGAGTATTCCTTACTTCAGTCCTGATAGTAAAAGGGTTGCTTATGGTGTAAAGGAAGGCAATAAGTGGTTTATGGTTGTCGATAGAGAAAAATACAGCGCCCTTTATGGAATTATTCCGGAAGAAGTTCCGGTATATAGATTTCAAACAAGATTTGGTCAACCTGGTTCTAAAGTTACCAGGAAAAATGTCATTGTCTTCAGTGCAAGCTCAGAAAAAGCAGCTTACATATGTCTAAAAGGTAAAGGATATTATGTTGCGGTAAATGGCAAAATCAGTGAGGAATTTAACTTCATCGGGGGGGCAGTTGTAAGTAATGGACTCGGGATGGCCTTGCCAATACAGGCATCGGAAGGGAATTTAACGGTTAATGAAGAATTCTTTGGTGCCAGTGTCTTTACTCTTGGAAACAAGTACTCGGGCACACCATATCTTCACATCAGTCCCGACGGGAAAAAAATTGCCTTTGGTGCACGGAAAGGAAGAAAGTTGTGGTGGAAGGTGATAAATATTGAGTAAAAAAGAACATGTATCTTACTATTATAAAAAAAGCTGCCCGGTGTTTCTAATTAAATTGTTATCTTGTAATACGTTAGTTTCAATTTATAATTAAAATACGGGTTAGTGATAGTAAAACCTATAAATTCGTGCAGGGGCTTTGAAGCTATATCGACGAATAATACAAGCTCTTTTTATTTTCAAGTGGATTTTCGTATAAATACAAAGAAATGAGAACACCGTTTTATTCTTCGTCTTCAAATAAGTCTTCATATTCTTTCATAAACTTTTCTGTCTTCCATGCAGAAAGCATAAAGGGATCATCGTTTTCTGATGAAATAGCAGGATATTTTGTATCTTCTTTTTTATAAATCGAAATTGTATAATCTTTAGTGCCCTTTATTATAAGTGAATAAATCGGGTTTTTGAAATCTGCCTTGTTTTTGCCTTCAATATAATTTTCACAACGTAAGCCGGCCAGGGTGTCCAGCATTGTTGTTATTTCATTCTCCCTTACCTTCCTGCCAGGGCCGGATTTCCATATTTCCGAAGGTCGAGTTTCATCTGTAACATCGACATTTTCCATTTCTTTATTTACTATTAATTCTTCCTTATTATTATTGAGTGTTATGGAGTATATTTCACTCCTGTCGAATTTCATCACCTGTTTGTCCCGGAATTCATCGACTGTTTTCGGGACATCATACTGGAAAATTTCCTTTGCATGATAGACATTCGGGTTGTCTTTTAGTTTCACAAATGTATGACGGTATGTATTTGCTTTTTTCCCTATATCAAACTCCAGGAGAATCCTGTCGTCTGCTGAAAACGCCTTAAGATTTATTTTATTTTCATCATCCAGTTCGTACAAACCATAGTTTTTCGATTCAGATACAAGGTCAGTAATCGTAAACCCGGTGACAACATTCACGATCCTGTCAATTTTAGCCGGGTCAGCAGGAAATTGCCCGGGCAGTATCCTCCAGTTTTCATTCTCTTTTTTTAAAGTGATCGTTTCATCCGGTTTTGTAAGGATAATCTTTTTTATATCATCTTTTTCAACCTTGTTAATTTTTGGAAGCTTATAATGAGTCTTGTTTGATGTATTCTGGAATATCAAGAAACCAATTAAAATGATTACTATAACTCCTAATATTATATATTCCTTCTTTATTTTCACCTGATACCTCCATTCAACCTGTTTATTTTTGAAAAATTGACTGGATTTTTCTCTTTTTTGATATACGTTTAAGCCAGATAAAAAGCCCGAGAACGATTATAATAACAGGCAATACTGCTATATTAAATATCTTTATAAATCCCTTGACCACGGCACTTGTCTCATTAAGTGGATTAAACTTCTGTGTTTTACTCCGCATAACTGCGTTCGCTGTATTATTATTTAAATAATCTATTATATTCATTACCAATACTGCATTTGGTTCTTTACCCCGGTTATCAATCAAGTTATTCCTTAAAATTCCGGATGATCCGACAACGAATATTTTTCCTTCCCTGCCCCTGGATATAATCTCTCCCTTTTCGGTTATTTCCGATGTATCAACATAGGATTCATTGCTGCTTATTGTCTTATCTTCTTTAACAGGAATTTCTTTTCCCGCAAAATAGGATGGAAAATTACCTTCCAGAATATATGCCAAAGGCATCTGACTTTTTTTATCATCTTCCGGTACAACGATCAGCCTTGGATGTAACGTGATCTGCCCTTTCGTTTCCCAGGCATCCGCGGATGAAGAAAACAATAATGTGGATTTTATATTATTCTTCTTTAACGTATCCTCATACAGTTCAAGAGGAGAATTTTTCAGCATAATGAATCCTCTTATATTATTAAGATAGTTAAGATCGTTATTTATATTCTGATTCGTGATTACAGGTGCAAAGTAGAGTGGTGTTTTTCCTCCTCCAAACTCCTCGGAAATTTCCGCCTCGAAACAGTTTTCATCCAGGAGATAGCTTTTTTTAATGCCGATTCCGTAATGGTTTAAAAGTTTATCCAGACCTGTATCATTCGGAGAATACTGTGGTTCCTGTCCATAGAGGCCCTGTTCCTGTATCTGGATCTCTATAAAGGAATCCATAAACAAGGCGATTGAATGTCCTTTCATTAAATATTGATCTATCTGAAACAGGTCATAATCACTGAACTTGCCTTTTGGTCCTGCAATAAGCAAACATTCAAGACCATCAGGAATTCCGTCTTCTTCTAAGTTTACCTCTTTTATTGAGTACGATTTGTTTATTAATGTAATAAAATTTGTAATGCTTTCTTCATCCTGTTCCATTCCCGGAATCATTCCATGACTCGGGTCACCTTTTAAGGAGAGGGTGTCGTGACTGGTAATATACCCTATCCCTGTATTGATATTAAGCAGGTTTTCGATCAATATACCTGCTTTTTCTTCAATTTGCTCCTTCTCTGCCAGTTGATACTGTTTACCAAATGGTGGTATATTTACAGGATTAAGAATCTGTAATTCTGCTGCTTTATCCTTGTACTCAATAACCATACCAATATGCGATTTCCCTTCACCAATAAAATTTCCCTGACTGTCCGTAAATGCCTTCCAGTTAAGCTTTACGGCATTGTATTTTTCTGCTTCTGCTTCAACCCGGGGATTGATTGCCGGATCAAGAATACTTAATTTCAGTTTGTTATTATTTTTCTTATTTAAATTCTTAATTGCTTCTTTTATTGTATCCTGGATCCCTGGAACATCTCCAATATTTATATATGGTCCGATAATTTTCAGGGTGGAAGAGAGAAAAAGCTTGACATCGATCTGTCCGTCTACATTCAAAAGAGCACTTATTTTATTATTCATTTTCTGGATTGCAGAGGTAATTTCAAACTCAAGCCCGTCAACTGTCGTAATTGAGGGAATTGTTACCACAACATCACCATGAATCAGGACCATTCCCATGAATGCATTATGAAATTTAACCTCATCTTCTTCAACAACCTGAATCTGCACAGGGTATATGCCGTAGTTATTTGCCATTTCCTGGTTTTCTTTTATTTTTGCCGATATGGTATCTTCTTTTGCACTTACATTATAAAATGTATAGTTGAAATATTTATTGCCTGCAAGAGCATACTCTTCCAGCAAGTCGTTCAGAAACCTCTCTGTATTATTGTGCGGGGAAGGTAGATCCTTTGAGAAAAAAACCCTGATTGTCAGTGGTTCCTTTAATGTAGAAACAACCCTTTTGCTGATATCTGACAGGGAATAGACTTTATTGGCAGTCAGGTCCAGGCGGAGGCTTGAAAAAAGGTTTAAGCCGACAATGTTAATAAGTACAACAATGATCATATAAATACCGAATTTACCATATTTTGATATTTTTGATTTTTTTTCAAAACTTTCTTTCATTGTCAGATTGATCCCGTAGAGGGCGACGAATATAACGCTGATAAAATATACGATATCCCGGGAATCTATGATTCCTCTGGAAATATTCTGGAAATGAAAATCCGCACTTAAATAATTAAATACGCCAATAGTACTTTTCGGGATAAAAAATAACACCTTATCAATTATCGTGAGGATAAAACAGATAACAAATCCGATAATGAATGCAATGATCTGATGTTTTGTAATGGATGATGTAAAGATACCGATTGCACAGAATGCCCCCCCGAGGAACAGTGCACCGGCATAACCGCCGGTAACAGGCCCCCAATCGAGGCTCCCGATAAAGGAAATACATATTGCATACGATAAGGTTGGTGCCAGCATAATGATTATAAATAAAAGGGCCGCCAAAAACTTTCCAATAATGATAGTGATAAATGAGACAGGGAGTGTAATGAGTATTTCATACGACCCGATATTTTTTTCTTCTGAAAACAACCTCATTGTAATCGCAGGGATGGAAAATGCAAAAATAAAGGGCAACAGGTTAAAGAAGTCTCTTAATTCAGCCTGATTATTAAGAAAAAAAGATGAAAAGAACAGCCAGCCTGTTATACCTAAAAAAAGTACAATAACAATATATGCAATAGGAGAATTAAAGTATGCCTTGAATTCTTCCAAAAAAATATATCCAAAGTTTTTATTTACTTTTATATCTCTTTTTTCCATACTAGTCCTCCCTGGTAAGTTCTCTGAAGATATTTTCAAGTGTTTTTGTTTCCTGGTGAAAATCCAAAACCGGGTAATTCTTGATAATGGTAAAGATATCCGATCGTACATCCTTCTTATAATCGCATATAACATCAAAATTTATGATATTGTTGTTCGAAGCGAGTTTAATAATATCAGTGACGCCGTCCACTTTCTGAATTCTTTTTGATATTTCACTGTAATTACCATCTTTAATAGATATATGGATAATATATTCCTGCCCGGTGGACTGTTTTATCTCCTCTGTTGATCCGTCGGCAACAATTTTCCCTTTATTAATAATCACAATTCTGTCGCAGGTAGCCTCGATTTCGCTTAAAATATGAGACGATATGATAACTGTCTTCTTTTTTCCGATCTTTTTAATCAGTTCACGGATTTCCACAATCTGATTGGGATCAAGCCCGGATGTCGGCTCATCCAATACAAGAATTTCCGGATCAGCAATCATGGCATGAGCTAATCCGACTCGCTGTTTCAGCCCCCTGGAGAGTTCATGAATGTCCTTATGCATAATATCTTCAATTTGACAGATATGAGCAATCTCTTTTAACCGTTTCATTTTCTTTTCTCTGGATATATTTCTTATATTTGCAATGTAGGAAAGATAATCATAAACAAGCCTGTCCTGATAAAGAGGTGCAGATTCAGGAAGGTATCCAATAAGATTTTTAATTTCAATCGGATTATCAAGGATATTGAAGTCCTTTACCTTTACATTCCCGTCTGTAGGCGCAAGATAACAGGTGAGAATACGCAACGTTGTCGTTTTTCCCGCACCGTTTGGCCCCAATAATCCGACAATCTCTCCTTTGTTAATTTCAAAATCAATCTTGTCCAGAGCACAGAATTTATCATAGAATTTTGTTAGATTCTCCACTTTAATCATACGGTGCTCCTCTTATTGGTATTGAGATTTATCTGGCTTCTCTTATAGTCAATAAAACTGTTACATAAAGCCAGTTTCGTTTGTTATTTTGGTACATATTACTGTACATAAGAGAAAAGATCAACAATATAATACATTTTGCTTTAGTAATTAAACATATCTGTTACTTGAGGGTTACGTTTTTAAAAAAGAAGATATTACTTTTTTATGGTTCCGAATAATCCTGCTGCATATTTGTATCTTTTTCAGGTTTCTTTACAATTATTTTGCATTTTTTTTTTTTTACCTTGTGTCGAATTATAACTTTAGCTATCATTTCATCATGAAAATTTAAAAGGAGTAAAAACCATGAAAGGCAAAATAAAATATTTGATTGTATTTCTAACAGTTTTACTATTAGGTATAGGCTTATACATATTTATTCAACAAATGGATAAAAAGACAAAATGCATGGTAAGTTTTGAAGAAAAGATTCTTACCACCTTGCCCCCGGGGGTTAAAGAAGAAGAATTAAACAACCATGTCTTTAGTCCTGATGGCAGGAGTGTTGCATATATTCTTAATAAAGGCAACAAAGCAGCAGTGGTTGTGAACGATTCAGCAGGTCTGGAGTTTGATGATGTCGGTCCTCCCCACTTCAGTCCTGATGGCAAGATCCTGGCATATAAAGCAAAAGAAGATGATAAATGGGTTATGGTTACAGGAGATGAGAAATCAGAAAAGTTTGATGATATTGACTACCCTCGCTTCAGCCCTGATGGGAAAAGGGTCGCATATTGTGCAAAAAATGATAATAAATGGTTAATCGTTGTTGATGATAAAATGTGTGAAGAATATGACAAAGTCGAGGCTCTTTACTTCAGTCCTGATGGGAAAAGGATCGCATATCGTGCAAACAAAGGAAAAAAATGGTTTATCATTATTGGCGACAGGAAGAGTGAAGAATATGATTGGGTTAAGGATCCTCGCTTCAGTCCTGATAGTAAAGGAGTTGCTTACGGTGTAAAGGAAGGTGACAGGTGGTTTATGGTTGTTGACGGAAAAAAGAGTGAAGAATATGATGGGATCGGGATTCCCGTTTTCAGTCCTGATGGTAAAAGAATTGCGTACAGCGCAATGGAAGGCGATAAATCATTTATGGTTGTTAATGGTAAAAAGAGTGAAAAATATGACTGGGTGAGGGATCCTTACTTTAGTCCAGATAGTAAAAGAGTTGCTTATAATGTAATGGAAGACGATAAATGGTATACGGTTGTTGATGAAGAAAAGAGTGAAAAATATGATGATGTGAGTATTCCCTGCTTCAGTCCCGATGGTGAAAGGGTTGCATATTGGGCAAAGGAAGGTGATAAATGGTGTACGGTTGTTGATGAAGAAAAGAGTGAAAAATATGATGATGTGAGTATTCCCTGCTTCAGTCCCGATGGTAAAAGGGTTGCGTATGGTGCAAAGGAAGGTGATAAATGGTATATGGTTGTTGATGAAGAAAAATACAGCGCCCTGCATGGAATTATTCCAAAAGAAATTTCAGTAAATCAATTCGGTATAAAAGTTACCAGGGAAAATGTCTTTGTTTTCAGTATAGGCTTGAAAAGGATAGCGTACCTATGTCTTACCGATAAAGGATATTATGTTGCGGTAAATGGCGAAATCGGTGAGGAATTTAACTTCATCGGGGGGGCGGTTGTGAATAATGGACTCGGAATTATCCTGCGAATCCAACCATCGGGAGGAAAATTAATACTTACAGAAGCAGAATCCTTAGGTACCAGTATCTTAACTTTTGGAAACAAGTACTCGGGCACACCATATCTTCACATCAGTCCCAATGGGAAAAAGGTTGCCTTTGGTGCACGGAAAGGAAGAGAGTTGTGGTGGAAGGTGATAGATATTCGCTGAACCGTTTGCTAAACCGATAGATAATTGTTACCGCAGAACCGCCGAGTGCAGTTCCTTGTATATGATATGAAAAATTGCTATAATCATATATAAAGATGAAAAGCAGGGTAATGATAAAACTTTTTCTTTTATTTTTTTTACTATGTATAATCTCCTGCAAAGACCAGGAAACCGGGAAAAGAGAATCCCTTACCGGTAAACAGGAGAAATATACTCCCGGGCCGACAATACTATTCGATGCTTTTAAAGAACAGGTATGGTCGATTAAAAATACCGGTTTTACCGGATATTCTTCATTAAATCTATTTTTAAAAAAGCTCGGTTATCATACAGCAGAAAATCATAAACCATACAGGGAAATTCTTGCGAATCATAAACAGGACACCCTCTTTGTCATTGGTGTGGCTATGGATATTCAATTCACCCAGGACGAGATTACACAGATACTCACCTTTGCAGGCCTTGGCGGTAAAGTGCTGATTATTGCAGAGCATGATAATGCATACGGTTCTTCGGATTTCTTACGACCACTTATCAATGCCGGGGGATGGGAATTAAACAATAACCATATTGCGGCAAAGGAGGCTGCACTGCCAAATAGTCAGGGTATATGGATCAGGACTCTTTTACCGTCAAAAAAAGAAGGACCGGTCTTCCTTAAGGCAGGAAGTTTAACAGCACAAAGGGAAACCGGGTGTGAAGTTCTTCTTACCTCGTTTAACGGTGATATTGTTGCCGGGGTGGGGAGTTATAAGAAAGGACACATCGCAGTAATTGCCGATTCGGAGTTTTTATGGAATGGGAATCCCGATTATAAATGGGAAGGTGAATATCCCTTGTCATTTTGCGATCCCAAAACCAGGGAATTCATAAAAGATGTAATTATGCGGTTACTCCCGGTGGAAAAGAAGACCTGGAAAAATGATTTTCCTTTTTCAGATAATCCGGAAAGTAAGAATAACGTGTATGTTTATGGGAATGGGGGAGATTTTTATTCCTTTTCGCAATTTTTTAAAACACTCAATGACGCGGGTATTTCGGTTTATAAGTACCAGGAAGTGAGTGCCTCAATAGACAGAGCCATTGTAATTTCACCATTGGAAACGATTCCGCAATCGATTTTACATGATTTATCTGCATCCGGTAAAATAATCATTTTTAGTGATATGTATACCAGTATTAAAAGTTATGCAGATTCATGGGAGTTATTTTTTAAACCTTTTAAAATACATCCGGTCCCTCACCCCGCGAATGATCTTGCTGAAAAGTTCGGTGTTACCTTTCTTCCTTATTTTGGTGTTAATTTAACAATGAATGAGTATGATAACATACTATATATTCCTGTTTTATTTAAGGGAAACCAACTTTATCTTCACAGGGCCTGTGCTGTTACCCTTTTAACCGGGAGTAAACGTAATGAATTATATTTTGAAAATACAGAAAGTACATTTGCCTGTGCTGCAGGATTGGGGTTAAACCACTCTTTAAAAAATAAACATCCGGCAGATCTTGATAATCCTGATTTTTTAATTGCGACAAATCGCATCCTGGCAATTGGGGATTCCGGTATTATTACCGATGATTTTTTTCATGAAACATACAATGCCGGTGTTATTGATATGATTATTCAATTCCTTGCATTTCATTAATACGGAGTGTTCTCTTTTTCAAATAATTCGTAATTCATAAAGTTCAGACCCCGTGCAATTGAAATTATAAGACATTGAAACGTCGTATAGTACGTCCTGGACAAAATATCTTCGATGCTTCGTCCGGGAAAAATAAAACGCAAACATTTACCATTACAATCCCGATGTTTCTGAAACCCGGAAGCATTTATATAATAACTTTTTTCATTTACACGAGGTTTGAGTGTAATACAGAGATAGAGTGTTGTGCGGTTTTAAGGATTTGTGTGGTTTTTAACGTTTTTAAAGCCTTAACCGCCAGAATGGCATAAAACGATGGTCGTAAACA
>JAFGQK010000125.1 GCA_016935735.1 Spirochaetales bacterium
AATTGATATTTTTGGATGCTTTGCAAGCAGAATTTCGTTTTTTCTCAAATCAGGAAAATTTAAAATGCCACAGCGCAAAAAGCTTTATGGAGATATATATTGAAATAATCAGATATTCCGGCTAAACTGGATTACCCGTTTCCTTGTTTTTGCGAAATAGTATAAAAAAAGTTTCCTGCTAATAGTTTTAAAGGGGAGATCAAAAAAAAGGAGGAATTCAGAGAACGGAAAAAAGTGTGATTATTATTTGCCGTGAAAGGATGGTAAATGAAAAAAATAAAAAAGTCTTATTCTTATCAAGTATATGTATATTTGTGCTGGGAAACTGTAGTACAATGATTACTGTGGAAAGGATTGAAAGCCATCACGCCCTTATTCCTGTGCCCCATGATATCATCTTCGGCGATGAATTCTTTATGCTTCATGCAGACTCGGGAATCCGTGTGTCTGAAACTGCCGCTAAAACCGGGCAATATCTTTCTGAAATCTTAAGTATATCCACCGGTTTCCCTTTTCATGTGCATATAAATGGGGATCAAAGTCAGGACATTACATTACTTTTGAACCCTGAACTTTCCTGTTATAGAGAAGAAGGATATGAACTCGAAGTGGACCGTGATGGTATAAAGATTGCATCTTCCGGACAGGCCGGGTTATTTTATGGCTGCCAGACTTTTTTGCAGCTTCTTCCCTATAAAATATACAGTTCCCGGATTGATGAAAATATGATATGGAAAGTTCCTTTTACCATAATCCGGGATACACCCCGTTTTGTCTGGCGTGGGGCCATGCTTGATGTTTCCAGACATTTTTTTTCTGTTCAGGATATAAAACGCTTTATAGATTTAATGGCTTTTCATAAGCTTAATCGTTTTCATATGCATCTTTCAGATGACCAGGGATGGCGGATACAAATCAAATCCCGGCCCCGGTTAACCCTGCATGGAGGAAGCAGCCAGGTTGGTGAAGGTGCAGGGGGATATTATACTCAGGAGGAATTTAAAGAGATTGTCAGTTATGCACAGGACAGATATATCATGGTTGTCCCGGAGATAGATATGCCGGGACATACAAATGCCGCTCTTTCTTCTTATGCAGAACTGAACAAAGATGGCAGAGTAACAGAGTTATACAGCGTTGGCTACGCCCACAACCCAAATCAAGAGAAGCAGGAAATAATTTATACCTGTAATTACATCAGATCCAGAAAGGGTTCCGGCCAACGCAAGTGTTACGGCAATTACCGCCGGGCCAGAAAATCCTGGAATTTAACAAGATTTTCACCCATAGTAACACAGGGTTTTCCTGAGAAAAAAGGAAAAATATTAAAGTTGAAATAATTATCATAATATGGTATAAAATAAGAAGAGATATTGCATTTTTAAGAAAAAGGGTGGCATTTATGGAAAATAAAAAGTACAATTTGAAAAAAATTATTATCATAGTATGTATACCTCTGTTTTTTTTTCAAAGCTTCCGGATTTTCCCGGACGAACCTGTTTCTGATTACAATACCTATTACCTGTACCCGCTGGCATTCGGAATTGAGTACCAGAATCTTATCCCCATTTCACCCTATGTTGATGATTATGAATTTATTCTTTTTGATGTTTCGGGTGTTCTGGAAATGCCCTTAAAAAGCATACCCCAACTTAAATTCCTTGGAAGGGGAGGTGCCGTATTTACTATAGGGAATAATCAGGCGACAGGCAGCGAATTCCCGGATAACAAGTTCGATCAGACATCATTTTACTGCGGTGCAGGAGCAGGATATTCTCACAGGTTTTCCAGGCTGTTGGAAGCCGGTCTTGAAATAACAGGGGGTGTGGATTTTACTATATTTCCATATCTTCTTCCTGGCGAGAATTCACAGGGAGCATATACATTTTATACGGATATTAAAATGCCCCTGACCATCAATCCAATCTATAATCTCAGTATTGATCTTCAGCCGGGTATACGGTACAGGGTGAGTTTGGGTCCTCTTCATTATTTTGAT
The DNA here is from genome assembly GCA_016935735.1 of Spirochaetales bacterium. Taxonomy (GTDB): domain Bacteria; phylum Spirochaetota; class Spirochaetia; order SZUA-6; family JAFGRV01; genus JAFGRV01. The sequence goes on from JAFGQK010000125.1 coordinate 2,000, forward strand.
GGTTTTCTCTTTTCAATCGGGGGAACCATTAATTTCCGTCTTGGGGAAGACCCGGATATTAAAGGAATCATGCAAAGCATCCATTTTAACAGGATATCGCTTTCTACCCTTTTTGCGGGAATGCAAAGTTATTACAGCCGGAATCCGGCAGGAACCATTTCTATTACAAATGTCGAGAAATATTCTCTTCATGATATAAAAGTTTCATTTTTCCAGGCCGGGTATATGGATTCCCCCACACCTGCCGGGACTATCGCTGAATTAAAGCCCGGGCAAACTGTGGAAATTCCCCTGTTCGTATCCTTTAATGCAGAAATATTCAACACAGAAGGAATCACCCCCCTGACAGGTGAAGTGGCTGTTACCTACCTGTCAAAAGGCAAACCGGGCAGGCAAATCGAATCGATTGTGTATGATCTTTATGATAAAACAGCCCTGACCTGGGATGATGACAGAAAGATCGGTGCATATATCACCCCATCGGATAGTGTTTTAAAGAATTTCACTTCCTTTATCCTGCAGGCAGGAAAAGAAAACCTTCTTATTTCTTATAATAACCCTTTGCAGTCTGCCATGCTGATCTATTCTGCACTTACAGAGATTGGATGTCTTTATAAGGCAGACCCGGTTCTTCCATTCTCATCTGCACAAAAAAATACAGGGATGATCGATACGATTAACCTGCCAAGAGATACTCTTAGACGGATTACGGGTGACTGCGATGATCTTACTGTTCTTTATTTAAGTGCCCTTGAGACCATTGGAATCGAATCCGGTTTTATTACCATACCAGGACATATATATCCGGTGGTAAATACGGGCATACCGGCCAGGCATTACCGGAAAGTTCACCCGGAAAGATCCATGACGATTATTGTTAATGGGACAGTCTGGGTCCCTGTTGAAGTGACCATGATCGGCAGGGGCAGTTTCTTAAAAGCATGGGAAGCCGGTGCACAGGAATGGCTATCCCGGGAAGAAAACCCGGAAAACAGAAAATTTTATATCACCCGGGATATCCAGACCCTTTACAGACCGGTAGGGCTGAAAAAAACGGATATGGATTTCTCATCTGGAAACAGCGGGAATATTGCCGGGAAGTTTAAAGAAAACCTTCTCCTTCTTTCCGATATCATCATTCGTGATTTTGTACTTACAGCAGAAGAGAATAAACAAAAATCGGATTATAATAAACTCGGGATTATCTATGCAAATTTTGATAAAACCGGAAAAGCAGAGGAAGCATTCCGTACTGCTATTGAAATTGATCCTGAATATTCCCTTGCCATAATAAATCTCGGGAATCTGTTTTTTCAGACAGGACGATACGATGATACACTTTCACAATATTTTCTTGCATTAAACAGTTATAATGAAAAGGATCGACTGGCTTCACCGACATATCTGAAACTGCTTTTAAAGATTTCTGTTGTTTATTATCAACTTGAACAATATAATAAAGCCAGGGAATATTATGTTACGGCACAGAAGATATCACCGGACGAGACAGCACAATACGCCTATTTAAAAAATATGGAACAGGGAGAAACCCGCTCCACGGAACTCCCGGGTTATTATCTTGTCCTTCAATATATGGAAGAAGAATAAAGTGAGTTCATCCCAGTAAAATGTACCGGAGGCCTTGACCGTTACACTTGCCCTGCCTATGACAGCGCCCCAGGAAGAAGCCTGGAAACTCTGTTTTGGTGCGAGTTTCTTGTAAGTCAGGTTGGAGTATATGGGACCAAGCTCGGGGTCATTGTCATTGCCGTCGCGCTCGGAATACCCGGGGCAACCGGAGGGTTTGGATTGGCCGAATCCACAGATGTAGTATCCGTCCCCGTCATTGTCCGTGTAGCTCCCGGTGGAAAGACCGCTGTAAGAAATAGTCTTCCCGTTTGCAGCCGGGAGTATTGCCCAGGCAGTATTCACGTAATTTTCAAGTTTTACTTCCTTATAATATGGATAAAAGCTTATCCAGGTGGTATCGCTTGTGGGCCACGAATCACTCGCAAATTCCCACTGCGTTTTTCCATTCACGGTTTTCCATCCCACGAGGAGCATCCCGTGCCCGGTTGCGTGAAAGGGGACTGTGGGGTGACATTGTCATTGCGAATTGTCAAAAAAAGGGAAAGAATCACGTAAATCTTTATAATAAAAAGAATTAAAACCGCCTAACAAGTCTTTTTCAATGTAAAATTTTATACGGAAAAAAGCAAAAAACCCGCCTAAAAACACAGGTTTTGGAGAAATCTGCTGTTACCAAACTCATTATAAAATAAGTTTAATTCCTTATACCATAAAGAATTATCCAAGAAATGCAAGATATAGACATAAAAACAAATCCCCAAAGGTGTCGCATAGGGTTAAATTTTATATTGAAGGTGGTGCATTTGTGCTAATTTCTTATAATATAAAGAATTATATGATCTTATTTTTAGCTGATGGAAAAAACGTGTCGCATTAACGTGTCGCATTCTTTTCTGCAGTTTTAAGAGTTAGAAGTTCTCTCATTCGATCAAGAAGTTCTTTACAAAGGTTTGCATTCTCTTTTTTTAATTCCTTAATTTTTATTTCTAATTCCGCAATCTGTGACTCAAGCTTTTTTACTTTTGGATTATCATTGTTATCTATAAATTCAATAATTTCTATAGAATTATCACAAAGTAACCAGTTAAGATTAACCTTATATACAGCAGCCAGATTGACTAATACTTGTCTGGATGGTTCTCTATATCCACGTTCAATGTCACTTATGACACTTTGACTTACTTTTAAAGTTTCAGCAAACTGTTTTTGATTCATGTTATTTTTCATTCGTATTTGCTTAAATCGTTGTGCAATCGCGTCCATATCATTCATATTTGTAAATCCTTTTAAAAAAAATACATAAATAAATAAAAATATCTAATTTTAAGATAAAAATCCTTGACATATTTAAATATGCGATATATAGTTTTAATTAGATGATATATCTACTTGTATATATCGCAATACTATATAAAGGATGGTATTAATTATGTCACAAGAGACTATAAAAATCAAGGAAAAAAGATCAGATAATTTTAAATTCAAAAACTGGGAACAATATGATCGTATAAAACATGAAATGAATAAAAAAAGGATTACAATGATAGCTCTTGCAATTGATATTGAAGAAAATTATAAAGCTGTATGTGCAGCTATATGGGGTATTCCTGGCCGTAGAAATAAACGTATTGAACGGAAAATAGCTTTATATCTTGGTGTTTCCTGGGAGAATTTATTTAAAACTGTAAAAGCAACAGCATAAAACATCAGGATAAGTATTATGAAAATATGGTTGACGGTTAAAGATATCATCAAACTGACAGATAAGCATAAATCCAGTATTTTACGCCAGGCTAAGCGGGAACGATGGACAAAACGAAATTTTGATAGTTCTGGCGGCAAACAGTATCGCTATTACTTGCCGGATCTCCCCATTGAAATACAGATTGCCTATATTGAATCGAAAAAAACAGAGCTGGAAGAGGTAAAAACTTTCCTGCAGCTTCCCCGGGAAGGGAAAAAAGTAGTTGTAAACCGTTATACATCCCATACAAGAAGTAATCGTCACATGAAATCAATCGACCAAACACCAGAGCATTACCTGCAGGTAGGAGCATTGCGGAGTAAGCTTATTAAATCCTGGTCAGAATCCGGTTTAAAAGTGGAGGATTTCATACAAGCATACAGTACCGGCGTGGCCTGCACTACCCTTAAAGAGAAACTGGGGAAATATGGTGACATAAAAAATCCTACTACCTTCTACCGCTGGCTGCGTGATTATGAAAACAGAGGTATTGTCGGATTATGCCCTCAATATGAGATACACAGGGGCGGGAATGGTGCATCAATGGATGATGACTGTAAAGAGGTTGTAAAGGCATTATACCTTGATTACAGAAAACCAAGTGTACGGAGTATTGAACGTGATATCCGGCAATTCGGATATAAAATCAATTATCATATCTTATACAGGTACATTAAAGATATCCCGCAATCCGTGAAAACGTTTTACCGGCTGGGTGAAAAGGCATACCATGACAGGTTCGATCCGTATATTAGCAGGGATTACACCCGGCTAAAGTCAATGGAATGGGGTGTCGGTGACCATCACATGATGGATATTGTTGTTCTATATAAGGATAAATTGATACGTCCATGGCTTACCCGTTTTGATGATATGCGGAGCAGGTATAACACCGGGTGGTGGATCGATGCTATACCAAATAGTCTTACTATTTTGCGTGCCCTTGATATGACTCTTACGAACTGTGGAGCATTCGCAAATCTTCTTATCGATAACGGAAAAGATTTTAAAGGTCAATGGCTTTCAGGGAATGAGTGGAAGATTAAACGGTATGGCAGGATTACGGAAGAGATTGAACCATTAGTAGAGGGGGTATTTCATGATTGCGGATTCAATCTCCATTTCTGCAATCCTTACCATGGGCAGTCAAAGCCGATTGAACGGGCATTCAGAACCGACATAGAACTTTTCGAGAAGAAAATCTCAACCTATGTCGGATCGAATACCATTACAAGACCGGAAGAAGCAAAGCTTTACTGGTCAAAGATAGGGAACCGGGACAAAAAAGAGGTGTTTATAACCATTGAACAACTCCGGGAAATGTATGCCGATTACGTGAAATGGTTCAACAGCACCTGGAAACATTCCGGCCAGGGAATGGATCATAAAACACCAAAGCAGGTATTTGAAGAAAACTGGACTGAACGCCGGGTACTCCCGGATGAATACAGAAAGTACGTAATGACAAGAAGGGAAAACCATGTAGTCCAGCGGAATGGTGTTACCATGGATGGCCTTTCATATTATACCCCGGCAATGGCCCAATACATCGGGACTAAAGTACAGGTACGGAGGGGCCTGGATGATATCAGTAAGGTATGGATATTTGAACTTCCAAAGCCTGTTTACCTGTTTGAAGCCTGCTGCGATGAACTTAAAGACCGTGGTATTACAGAAGAAAACGTAAGGCAGCAGCGGAAATTACGAAAAGAAGCACGAAAACACCTTAACATTCATGAACGGCAGAAAGCAGAGGCAATCCGTAACATTCGGAAAAGCCCGGCAGAACTCCTGGCAGAATCAAGTCAAGCAGATGAAGCGCTTAAAGCCCCGGAAGAACAGCAATTAAAAGTAGTTAATGGAGAAATTGAAATACCCAGGGGACCGGTTAATGACCAGACTGTAAAACCAACAATTATTACGTATCCGGGCGGGCATTCAAAAAAGAAAAGATCAAAAAAGCCCGGTTTAAAAGGGCTTTTAGATGATTGAATACGTCCGTATGGACGTTAAAAATCCTTTAAAAAGGAGCAATATATGAACAATAAAAGCAACACAATGGTTTTAGACCATGAACTTTATGACGAATTTTTCTCCATTGTCGGCACACAGGAGGAAGGAAAGCACACCAGCCAGAGTAAAGCAGCAAGGGCACTCGGTTATTCATCAGGGGTAATAAGTGCATATAA
>JAFGQK010000126.1 GCA_016935735.1 Spirochaetales bacterium
AATTGATATTTTTGGATGCTTTGCAAGCAGAATTTCGTTTTTTCTCAAATCAGGAAAATTTAAAATGCCACAGCGCAAAAAGCTTTAATAACGAACCTATTGACAATCTTCGAAAATCAAGTATAATGAAGATTACAAAAATAAATAAGAGATACCTTTATAAGGATTCTCAATTCTTGTTTATAGAGGAGGATTTTATGAAAAAAAGATTATGTTCATATAAACTTATGCTGTGTGTCATTATTATCATAATTACAGGTTTTAGCCCCCTGTACTCCATAACGCAGGAGGATATTAATACCTTAATCTCTTTTGCGGAATCGATAATTAAGATTGCAAAAGAAAAGGAAATCAATATTACCAATATTACAATAGAAGAATATTATATAACAATTATAGAAGAAGCATATACCGAATTGGAAAAGCTGTTTAATGAAAAGGGCTGGACATTCGAAAATATCGAGAAAATCCTCTATCCGACTGGTCTTGTTATGTCTTTTAAAAATGAAATAGATGAGGATTATGTTCTCGATATACTGACCGAAGAAGGCATCACAAAAAAGGATATTGAAATTGTTCTTAAAAATGCAGAAAAACTCTCCAAATATTTCTTATCCATTGATATGGATTGGACTGACGAACCGGATATGTATAATCCTGATATTGACGAACCGGATAGAGACGATAGTGATGTTTATGATGATTCGGTATATGAAGATGAATTACCGGGGGAATAAGAAGTAATCAAATCGCAGGGAAAACCAGCAAGGTTAAGGTTTTTGCGGGAATTGTTTTCTTCGTTTTAAAAGGGAAAACGCTTTGGTTCGCCATTTTCGCCCGTTTCGGGCAGATAGATTTCCACATCCGTAAGATACGGATGCTGGGGGTCATCCATATAAGAAGAGACAAGCATCCCGTAACGGCACTTCTGGGCGAAATAGATTCGACAGCCAGACTCATTTTCCTTTTCACTCTCATTTTCCTTTTCATTCCTTTTTATTTCTATTGGTACTATTTTCAATAAGGGTGTACCATCTTCTGTAGTGTAATCATATGTCCCATTTTCAGATTCTTTAACATTTTTTTCAATAATGGAATTAAAACTTTTAATATCCTCGATTTTGATTGTTCTGCAATATATACCCGTATGGCCGAAATTATCCTTCGTACCTGTTGTCCCGGAATTCGTGTATAGACCAAGCCTGATTCTGGTATCGTTAAATAGTCTTTGAAAGGGTTCTCTAAAATAATTTTCCGGATCTTCTTTATAGGATATAACGGCCGTGGTCGTTATAGGTATTCCCTGGTTCCTCATATACTCCAGCAGCATATCATTTTCCCAGGATACTTCTAATCCCTCCACACCCTCTGTATAGTTTACAATGTTTATTATCTGTTTATTATGCCCCTTATATTCATCATTGGGAATGGTAAAATCCTCGCAGTTCACCAATATGATATTAAATAACCTGGAATTTACCACTGAATAACGTGACCCCGGGACTATGTTAAGCCGTATTTCCCTGGGAGTATTGACATTCTTAACCGCTTCATAAATATTTCCGTTCTTAAAAATATAAGTAATATTATTATAGAAAGCTTTTTCTTTGGATAACATAAAAGGTCTATTATTAGCATACTCATTAATCCAGTTATTATATTGCTTACTAAATTCAAATTCATTTCTCTTACCAATAATCTCTCTTGTATTATCAAGGATCATTTCACGATCTTCTGATTCAACTTTTTTTATTCCCCCGGCAATAATTGTGCAATTCCGTGTTAAATCCATAAATTCATTATCCTTTTCCATTTGCAGGTTTATAAATGCAAATTCAGGGAAAATAATAATGATTGCTCCTATTTCTTTCGCTTTCCTGACATATCTTTTTATCATTGCCTTGTATTCGGAAATGCCCGAATGGTTTTTTTTGAACAGATCAACAAGCTCATGTTCTCTTTTTTCTTTTATGCAATCACGGATAGCATACAGTTGTTTATACACCGGACACCCTTTATACTCTTCAGGGATGTTATTTTCGGAGTTTAGTTTATCATAAGCATCCATTGAAATAAAATAATGCATTACCTCCTTATCGAATTCCTCGATTGGTTTTTTAATGAGGCCGCTTAACCAGGAATAATCCGGTGTTATTTCATGTTCTTCCATATATTTTTCCCGGATCCGTTCAAAAAACCCTGCTCCATATAACAATGGAAGGTCGACAACAACCTGGCACTGGGCGATTTTTTTTGTATGGGAAATTACTTTTAACTGAATCTTTTTCAAGTGCTCTGGATCACTCATCTTGCATACATCCTTTCTTCATCATCAGATGTTAAACCGGGGAATCAATTCCCCGAATTCACTCTCTCCAGGCAAATAAACCTGTAAATCCGTTAAATAGGGGTGTTCAGGATCATCCATATATGAAGAAACCAGCATACCATAGCGAATGGTTTCTTTTAAATAGATTGAATATACCTTTTTCCCTTGTATTGAAGCGATATCTCTACTTTTTAAAATTTTTTCCTGGTTATGAACTAATTGCTCAATATACTTTTCATCGGTAACCATATAGTATAACCCGGTCTGCCCATACCATTTCAAATTACCTTCAAGTGATCCTGTATTTGTATACAGGCCAAGTTTAATAAGCGGTTGTTCAAAAAGTATTCGAAAACTTTCATCAAACCAGGTATGTGGTGATATATCTTGATAAGAGATGACAGCAGCTGCGGTAATAGGTGTATTTTGTTCTCTCATCCGTCTTAACTGTGGCATTGTTTCGAGGACAGGATCATCCAGAATATTATGTGTATATTGTATTATTTTTATTATTTTATCTATTATGCCCGGGCTTATATTTATTATATTTTTAAAGAATTCGGAGCAATTTGCCATCATGATATTAAATAATCCTGGTTTTATTACCGCATGATCTTCGCCCTGACATAAAATAATATTATGTTTTTTTTCTTTATCTGAAATAACATTTTTATTGACACATTGCATATATTTATCCATGTAAATCAACATAACGTTATAATAGAAAGCTTTATTATTATTTTTTACATTTTTAATTCCACCTGCAACAATAATGCGGCCGCGGGTAAGTTCCATAAACTCGTCATCATATTCCATGGACAGGTGTGCAAAAGCGAATTCCGGGAAAAAAATGACCACCGCCCCGGCATCAATGGCTGTTTTTACATAATTTTTAATCATCGATACATATGCCAGAATACCCGCATGATTTCGCTTGTACATATCAATAATTGTATATAAATCATTGTTGTTAATACAGTACAGTATATCATACAATTGCTGATATATTATATAATAAGGATTCAATATTATTCTTTCTGATTTATTATAAATATCTTCCGGACAAACATCTGCCGGAATAAAATATTTCATGATTTCTTCTATATATTTTTCTTTTACACCATCCCTGATCTTCCCATTTTCCAGCAGCCTTTCTATCCAGGTATAATCTGCAGTCATATTACCGGGACCGATGAATTCCTCAAGAATACGCTTGAAAAAGGCTTTCCCGAATAATAAAGGAAGATCGACATTAATCTGGCACTGGGCGATCTTTTTTGTACTGGGAATTACCTGTAGTTTAATTTCCGGCATTCTTTTATCCTCCGCAGTATAGTTTAGTTGTCTGTATTTTACATTTCAAGTTTTTATTCTCTAAATTAAAGAAAAAAAAAGAAATATTTCATTTGTTACTATGGATAGTATTGCTAAGTAGTTCTTGTTGACTAACACTCAATTAAAGAATTTTTAAATAAGAAAACCATGAAACCGGGAAGATACTTTTTTTATGATATTTTCCTGGATTCCTGGTTTCTTTATAAATAATTTTTAAAATGAAGCAAATATTTACCAATGCAAACTTAACATATCTTAAGCAGGGTTGCATAATGCCCACCGGCGGCGACCAGTTCAGCATGATTCCCGGATTCAACAATCCTTCCTTTGTCAATAACAAAAATAACATCCGCACCCCGTATGGTCGACAGACGGTGTGCGATGACAAAGTTGGTCCTGCCCTTCCGGAGGTGCTGCATCGCATGCTGTACCATCTGCTCGGTAGAAGAATCGAGGTATGCACTTGCCTCGTCAAGGATGAGTATCCTGGGGTCACGCAGCAGGGCACGGGCCAGTGCAACAAGCTGTTTCTGGCCCGGGGACAAGCTCGATCCCCGTTCACCTATTTCCGTATCCAGTCCTTTGGGCAACTGACTCAGCATTGTATGGATTCCCATTTCCCGGGTAATCTCTTCCACCTCGTTCCGCGTAGCCCCGGGTTTTCCAAAGCGGATATTATCCAGCACCGATCCTGAAAATACCGTAATATCCTGCACCACCATGGCGAGTGCCGAGCGGTAAGCGGACTGCGACAGATCGCACAGGTCATACCCATCCACCAGGATCCGGCCACCGGTGGGATCATAAAAACGGCACAGGAGATTGATAATGGTTGTCTTTCCGGCACCCGTGGGCCCGACAAGGGCTACGGTATCACCGGCATTCACTTTGAAATTTATCGCGTGCAGGACAGGCTCATCCTCATTATAAAAGAAATCAACATTTTCAAAAACCACATTCCCCCGTATATGAATGTCCGGACGGGCATTATCAGAATCACGGATTTCCGGTACCGTATCCATGATCTCGAAGATCCGTTCACAGGAAGCCATTGCCCGGCTTAATTCATTCAACAGGTTGCTTAATTTCTGCATCGGTTGAAAAAACCTGGTAATGTATACCAGAAAAGCGGCAATTACTCCCAGCGATACCATATCCACTGCAATGAGGAGACCGCCGCCAAGCAGGACAAGTACTGTTCCCAGCATGGATAACACCGATACCCCTTGCCAGAAATATGCAATCAGGGGATAGAAGGTTTTTGCCTGGGTATAGTAATCTGCATTAAAGGCCTTGAAATTATCTATATTCTCCTGCTCCCGGGCAAAAGCACGGATTACTTTTATTCCGGAAATCGATTCATTAATAAATGCATTCACTGAACTCAAGCGTTTTTGTAATCCGCGTGCTACATGAATGATTTTTCCCCGTACGTAAAATACCAGCACGGCAAAAAGGGGAATGGTGATAAAGATCACCAGACTCAGTAAGGCATCCAGCAGGAACATCGTAACAATAATGGAAACCAGCATCAGCATTTCCACAAAAAGCGTATCCAGACCATTTCTTACGATTGCTTCCAAAACCTGTACATCATTGGTAAGGCGTGTAATGATTTTTCCTGTCTTGCGGTAGTCGAAAAAACGAAAAGAAAGCTGTTGAAGGTGAGTAAAAAGATCCTGACGAAGGTTATAGAGGACATCATACCCGATCTTGTTGAGTATTACTCCCTGCCCCCGTGCAGAAAAAAACTGGGCAACGAGTGTAACGGTCATTACCCCGGTAATAAAAAGTAACCCGGGAACATCACCCCGGGCGATATACGAATCCAGGCCTACCTTTAATAACACAGGGGCGGCAATAGTGGTCCCTACATTGAGTAAGGCCAGGGCATACATGATAATCAGATTTCGTTTATGGGGTTTTAAATACACCACCAGACGTTTTACCTGCTTCCAGTCAAACGGCCTGGATTCATCATTATCGTCGGTGCGGTGAAAATTCGTTAAGGTTTTATGTTTTTTCATATCCTCCTGCTGTTACAAAAACCGGGATTACTCCTTTAGTAGTTCTCCAGTTGAGAGAGTTGAAACTCATATGTTTTCCGGTACAATTTATTACGCTTCATTAACCGGGAATGGGAATCTATATCCTGGATAGTACCGTTATCCAGTACAATAATACGTTCTGCCAGGGCAAGGGTACTGATACGTTGCCCGATGATAATTGTTGTACGGCCTTTCATCAATTCCTGCAACTGTGTCTGGATTTTCCTCTCGGTAACTGTATCAAGACTGGAGGTGCAGTCATCCAGGATAAGCAGTGCAGGATCCTGGAGTAATGTCCGGGCAATAGCTACCCGCTGCTTCTGCCCACCGGAAAGCCCGGCCCCATATTCTCCCACCAATGTATCATACCCATTGGGAAGCTTTTCAATGAACTTATGAATCTGTGCATGGCGGGCAGCCTGTTGAATTTCATCAAATCCCGCACCGGGTTTCCCAAAGGCAATATTTTCCCCGATAGAAGCGGAAAAAAGAAAGGTCTCCTGCAGAACGATCCCGATCCGGGAACGGAAAAAACCAAGCTCCCAATCGGAAATATCACGGTCATCGATCTCTATTCTCCCGGAGGTAGGAAGGTAAAATCGGGGAATCAGGGAGATAAGGGTGCTTTTTCCCGCGCCGGTCAAACCGAAAAGGGCCACTTTCTCTCCCGGCTCAATGGTAAAATTCAGATTTTTAAGGATCGGCACATTTTCACGGTAACCAAAACTCACATCCCGGAACGCAATCTTGCCCAGAAGAGATGCCTTCAAGGTATTCAGGTTGTTTCTCTGCTGGTCGGGACATTCAAGGATCTCCCGGATTCTGTCCCCTGCTCCCATGGCCTGGTTTACAAGGGAGGTATTAAATGCCAGCATATTGATAGGAAAACGTATAATACCAAGGTAGGCAATAAATGCAAAAAGAAGACCAGGACTCTGCTGTCCGTTAATGACCAGATACCCCCCGAACAACAGGATAATAAGAGACCCTGCCCCATTTGCAAGGAGCAGGATAGCATTCAGGTGGACCTGGAGGAGTGACATATGCATTTCCCTTTTCTGTGTTTTCCTGTTTTCCTGTGCAAACTTCGTGATTTCGTCATCCTCCATGGCAAAAGCTTTAACAATACGGATACCGGTAATATTTTCCTGTACCCTGGCTGCCAGAATTCCCATTTGCTTCTGCTTGTCCAGTACTGCCTGGCGCATCTTTTTACTGAACGAGACTACCACCATGTACAGCAGCGGTATCAGTCCGTACACTGCCAGGGCCAGACGCCATTCCTGGATTATCATGATAATAAAAATCGTCAGGGTAATAAGAATGATGCGAATCCTGTGCTCAATACCAAATGCAAAGAAATCACGAATCAGCAGGATATCCGTGGTGATACGGGACATCAGATCTCCGGTCCTGGCCTGGTCATAAAAACCCAGATCCAGGTGCTGCAGTTTCCCGTACAGTGCATTACGCAAATCATGAACCACCGCCTCCCCGGTATGCCAGAATGAACGGATCATTGCATAAGTAATCATACCACGGAGAAACCCTGCCAGGGCAAGGAGACCGCAGATTGAAAGAAGTGTCCGGATCATGCCCCGTTCATGCATCAGGGGAAAGACATGGTCAGTCAGGTAACCGATGGCCACAGGTATCATATATGCGATAATATCCACAAAAAGCATTGCAAGTATAGCCAGGCCAATCAATCCCAGGTATGGTTTTATATACTTTTTAAACCTTTTAAAAAAGGAAAACATTTCATAAGCTCCCCGGTACTGTCCGTTTCATAACGAATAGGAATAATAGCAATTTTAATATACACATTTCCGGTTTTTTATTCCAGGGGCATGAGAATCAAGTAATCGTTATTTATAACATTACAGCAAACAAATGGCTCTCCGTGTCTTCATCCGGCCTTAATCCAAATATGAATGCGGACGGAATAAAAGAAGTATAATGTAACTTTATTTGGATTATTATTTTATAATTGGGAGGTTTATAAAACAAATAAACAAATTATCGTCATCACTTCAAGACAATCACCTTTAATAACATTATCAATAAAATCATCAATTTTCTCATGCATTATTCAATCCCTTCTTAGCGAGCCAAGGATGACAAGTATTCTTGACGGACAAGTTTTTATTTCTCTAATCTTCCTATTCATAACAATTTTTATCCACTTCGGCATGCCACACAATGGGACAAAAATTAACGAAATTTTTACCCACTGCATAATAATATTATAATGATTTCTAATATACTAAACCATTCACAAACCAAGCCTCATAAAACAGCATAAGCACATGATGGATTAGGAAAAAATCCTGCAACATATGAGAGCTTTTGCAAATGCAGACATTCATTAAAACAATACTATTACTTATTAAAAACAGTCAAGAGTTAAAATGCAAGCGTTTTATTATTTGTATTTTTTTCATCACGATACTTTAATGCCAGATATGCATAACGTTGGCTTCGCCCACAACCCAATAAATGAACTATTCAGGTGCTTAGTGAATATAGCGGTTTATTTGACCTGGTAGCCAACG
>JAFGQK010000127.1 GCA_016935735.1 Spirochaetales bacterium
AATTGATATTTTTGGATGCTTTGCAAGCAGAATTTCGTTTTTTCTCAAATCAGGAAAATTTAAAATGCCACAGCGCAAAAAGCTTGTATTGTAATGTTTAAGGAAGATGTATATGATAGTAGTATATTGGGGATTTGCCTGCTTTTCCGGTAAAAAATGTACACAACGAGGTGAGCCGGCCATACGTGCCGGATTGACCATGGGTGCCAGACGAAACCCTGCGGATAAGCTTATATCAGGAGTCTTTTAATTATTTTGAAAGTGAATGATGTTATAACTGAATGGTTAAATTCAAAAAAGACACTTCAAAACTATTCGAAACTATTTGAATATTTCTTTGAAAAAGCCATTTTTTATGCAAAGAATAAAGAAAAAACATATTTCGGATTTAAGAAAAATAGTCTATCACTTTTAGTTGGAGGTATATACCTATCCGCCTGGGTTTCATCTGGAATCGATAAAGGTCTTTGGATGCTATTAGATAACAGGCTTACAAATATTTTAAATAATGAGGAATTTAGTATATCAATAGTAAAATCAACAAAAAATTTAGATTTTAAACTTTATTGGCTTCATACCAATAATCCACTCAATTTACAGATAATAAATAATAGCATAGATCTTTGGGAAAGTTTTTCAAAGGCATCACTTAGAATTTTTCAGACAAGACATGGGAGATTTGAAAGAGAAGATTTTATCAATAATAAATTTCCAATAAAATATTTCCTTAAAAAGGATACTTTTAATTTAGAAAACCTTATACAGGATGATAATAATGAAGTACAAAAATCGTTAAATGATTCGAGAGAAAATCGTCTTAATAGATTAAATAATGCTTCTACCTTAGTAAAAAAATATCGAGCTATAAGTACATATTATGTTAGGAATCCGGATGTAGTTGCTGAAACATTATTTCGAGCTAATGGATATTGCGAAAGGTGTGGAAAAACTGCCCCATTTTTAAAAAAGAGTAATAAGCAACCATATTTAGAAGTTCATCATAAAAAAGCTCTTTCAAAAGGCGGAAAAGACACTCTAGACAATTCAATTGCTTTATGTCCTGATTGTCACAGGGAGTTACATTTCGGAGTCTGAACAGTTCAATATTCACAAAAACGCCTGTTGGGTTTGCAGGTTATATGCGAGTATGCCAATAAATAGTGAAGGTGTTATTATGAACAAAAATAGTATCAGGAAAATTGCAATTACAATTAATACTAATTGCATTGAATGCGGAAAATGTATTGAAGTTTGTCCAATGGGTGTACTTACCTGTGAAAACAATCCACCGGTATCAAAAAAACCGGTAGTTTTTGATCCTGAGGTATGTATTTCCTGTGGGCATTGTATTGCTGTATGTCCCCGAAATGCAATTAACCATAATCAATTATTATTAGATGATTTTCAGGAAATCAGTTCTATGCAAAAATTGGACTGGGATCAATTCATTCTTTTTACCCGACAGCGGCGTAGTATAAGAAAATTCAATACCAGACCTGTCCCGATTGAGTTACTTGATAAAATTTTAAAAGAATCCACGCGATATTCTCCAACAGGTCATAATAGACAAATGACAGAAGTAATGATTTTTGAAGGCGAATATCTAAAATCAATACGGGACGAAATAAATAATACAATAATTCGCTTCAGTAACTATTTAAGTTACATAAGAATTTTTTCAAAGAAAATAGAATCCGTGTGGAGAAGTATGCGTTCATTCAGGAATATGATTGAGTCGGGTATGGACCCATCCACCCGGAACGCTCCTGTTGCAATATTATTTACTGCCGATAAAAGAATTAAGGAGAGTGAAGTTGATGCAACTATTTTATCATATCACACTTTATTGTCGGCTGAAATACTTGGTTTAAGATCCTGCTATTTCGGGGCTTTGATAAATGCATTACCATATTCAAGAAAATTGCGTAAACTTATAAAATTATCTTCTCATCAAAAGTTAGTTTGTGGATTATTGTTAGGTTACACAAATATCCATTATAATAGACTTGTAAGTCGTAAAAATATAAATCTCAAGGTTATGAAAGAATTGTAAAATGATTTAGTCATAAAAATGCCTTTCTACCGGGAATACACCTGTTCACAAGCGAATACTCAAGGAACCCTGGAAACCTGTTCATTTGTAATCAATTAAATGAAGCCTGTCCTATTTTAAAGAAATTTAAACATCGGATAAAGACGGATTTTTCGGATTATTACTAATAGGGAAGGAAGCTTTAAAGCCTCCGGTAAAGCCTTTTCCACACCACTGATGAGCTGTCTTCAATTAATAAAGAAATTACATCCTGAAAAATAACAAAGCAGGCTTCCCGTGAACCGGGATTCCGGGAAGCCTGCTTTTTACAATTATTATTCCAATCACTTCCTGCTTACCTCGTAAATAATAATACCGACAGGATATGGATAATTCTTGTTTTTAAAATCGTACGCCATGCCTTTGATCGTCACACCGCCCCCACTGTTGTAATTATCTCTTTTTTTAGACAGTTTGTCCCAATCCTTCTGAGCTTCGGAACCTTTCAGCAGATACCCATATACAAATTCCCTTGTGGCAACCGATTCGCCGGGTTTAAGCAGCATGACACAGATATAATCGTTCCTTGAAGCATTATCCAGTTCATAGGTTGTCTTTGTATCGCCAAGACCCGCTTTGAAGGAGACAGCCCTTCCATCATTGCCCTTTTCATATCTGCCTCCCTTCTTAAAGTCCGTAATTTCGACTTCTTCATATTCGGAGGGCCCGGTATCGGCAGGTGCGGAGGCATATACCTCAAACTTCGCGTTGTCCTTTGCCCCTATCCCATTTATTCCGGAAACAAGGTTCGGTACGACTGCTTTTAACGGATAGGCAAAACCGAAGTTTTTACGCGCAGTGGCCGGATCTGCCTGGAGAGGAAGTCCGACAGATTTTCGCCACTTATTCATCTCATCCATATTGAGTTTCCCTGGTTCAGAAGCGATAAAGTTGGCGAATTTGGCGGCAAAATCCTTGTCAGGCGATATTTTGGGATCCATTTCCCTGTTATCCCCGCTCTCCAGGAGCATGTAATCCTCTGCAAGATCCTCATCATTCAGATCATCGAGTTCACTCTGCTTAAATACGACAAGACTCTGCTTGTTATAATCCATGTATTTATAATACCCGCCATTACAGGAGAAAAAGACATTATTGATCATGCTTGTATCTTCATTTCCAAATGTATTGGTCACTGCATAACCCGCTTCACCGCCCTCTGTGTTCATGAAAGCGATAATATTGTTTTCAATTTTGATTTTTCCCCCGGATCCGACAAAAACACCTATCGCACCCCCTTTTGAAGGATAAAACCAGCCGAATACAATTGTGTTGTTTTTTATAAGCACTTCGCTTTCAGGCTGTGCAGAGCGGCATTCAATTGCCGCATAAAAGGTATTGACAATAAAGCAATTGGAAACCTCATTTTCCTTTCCCTGCCATGTCACGTACATCCCTTCTCCCACCGGATTTATTAAGATGCAGTTTCTTACCTTTATATTCGGAGAAGAAGCCTCAAATGCCTTTCCGGGGTAGGTGGGGGCCTTCATCGAGACCACATTCTCTTTGTAATGGTTCCTGCTTTCACAATTCAATACAAACCCATCCAGGATGAAATTGCTGTGGTCCGCATGCTGATCCCCGGCTACAATCCCTTCGGGAAGTCCGGTCCAGTCACCTTTATAATCCTTTGCCCTTTCAAGAATAGTAAGATTCTTAAAAGGGTCACGTGCCGAAAAATCCGCATTATATCCCCCGGACATTGTCAGGTTGGGAACTTTGATGACAAAGTGCCCGGAACCGCCTTTTCCATTATATGTTCCTGCTGCAACATGTATGACATCGTCGCGTTGCGCCCTTTCAACGGCTTTCCACAACTCCCCCAGGGGATCGGAAGGTGATGTACCCTTGCCCGACGATCCGGCCTTTACATAGATATCCCCTCCGAATACAGGAGAAAAAATGAAAAATAACAAAGGAATCAATAACAATGCCCTTTTTTTCATCATAAAACTCCTTGTTCATAGAGTATTATTCGAACAAGCGAATAACCTGGTAATAACTATATGCCTGGAATTAAAAAAATCAATATGTTCCCTGGATGGATTTATTTTAAATGCTGTACTTTCTGTTAAGTCTTATCGCTTTTTCTCTCGTATAATATTCACAAATGATGCTATAACGATGATTGTACCTTTTTATAACTTTTTATCGTAGAATATTGGGGAGAAGTAAAAGGATAACGAAAAGCAGGATGGATTACACTTCATATAAAAAAGAAAGTTTTATGCTTTTTTTCATCTTTTCATTATCAAAACTAATTTTACCTTTATTCTTTTTCAGGATCTCATTACTAAAATAAGGATTATTTTTAGAAACGTTATTCCCCCTATAAAAAAAAGAAATAGTTCTATTTTCCCCCGTGGTATCAAAATAAATGAAAAGTGTACTGTTTTTATCTATTGCTATTAAAATATTTTCAAAAACCGTTTTTAATAGCTTTTGAAATAAAGTTTTATCAGAGTATATGTAAAAGTCATGTGTAATATCATTAATATCCATATCGATATTTTTCAGGGTTAAGCTATGATGTTTAAAAAATGTGCAAAATTCATTTTTAATTTCTTCAGAATGAATTTTTTCCGGTTTTATTGCTACTGTCTTGTTGATAATTGAAGACGTATACATTATATCTTCACAGGTTTGAAGCGTTAATGAAAAATATTTTTGCAATCGTGATTTCACATGGAACTCACTCTTAATTGAATTAATGCAGGAGGATATCCGGTTTGCCTGCTCTATAATTAATTCACTATAAGCGGATTTTTGATAATCATGTTCAGTAATTATCTGTTCATAATTACTTATCTGCCTGACTTTCTTTGTTATTATTATTTTTTTGTAGATTGTGTTGAAAAGTATATATAAGAATGCGGTAACAAGAAGCGAAGAAAAGTGTATCCATATATGGAAATTGTTTTGCAGTAAATATTCAATAAAAAAAACACCTGTTAAAAGTAAGATACTAAGGCAGATAATAAAAAGAAGCCTTATTCGCTTTCCTATCAATTCATATATAATTTGCTGTATAATACAAAAACTGAATAAGATAATGATATTAACATAATTGGGAACTTTAATAAGAAAATTATTATGGAGTATATTTTCAATGCCATAAGCATGGGCAAAAACACCAGAGAATTGCTTATATCCCATGTTTGGATACGGGTGGTTATCCATGTAATACCCAATTAGAATTATTTTGCCTTTAAAAGCCGGGACAGAAATGCTGTTCAAAACATCTTTGTAGGCAATAGGATCAAAATAATAGACAGGTTTGTTATAATTAATACAGAAACTCCTTGATTTGATAAGTTTGTTTAGCTGGGATTCTTTTATAAAATCAGAGGCCTTCAGGGGGTTTAAATTTTTTAAAAATGCCTTTGCCGTGACCAGTGATAGTGCTTGATGTTTTGTATTGGAAGAGAACAGGGGAATTCTCCGGGGAATATCGTTAGCATAGATCATACTCAGATCGCCGATTGCATAAATACTCTCTTTCAGTGTATCTGTTGTTGAGTTTTCCGAAAATTCACCTGTTATAATGTTTCCTGCCTGTTGAAATGTATGTTCCAGGGATGGATTGACTTCCTTTACCCCATCATTGAATTCTGCATCAAAAACAATAAGTGCTGCCCCTGAATTGATAAGTATTTTTATAAGGTCCGTGTGGATTTCCCGCCATTGTGAATAATTCTCAATTCCGTATTCTTTTTCAAAGTTTTTATCTATAAGAATTACGGATATGATATTAGAAACAGATTTTTGATTCAAGTGGGAAATCAGATAAAATTTCAGATCAAGAGTAAAAAACTCAAGAGAATTTGAAAAAATAACAAAGAAAATACCCGCTAAAAATATAATGCTGCAAATAATAAGGATTCCTGGAAAATGAGGGGAGTTATTTCTGATCAGGATGTTAAGTAAAGCAATTATATTTTTTATTATATTCACTTTTTCATTCCATTCAGTCAAAATTCTGTTTCTTATTTATATATTATTCTGTTGGATTTTTCAAGTCTTCCATTTTTTTAAATACAATGATATACTGTTTCAGTGTCGATCTATATGAAACACGAAAAGGGAATACAAATTCTGGCTTATGTAAAAACTCACGCCCCTACATTGAATTTGGAGAACGTGATAGATTTCCCCCATGGATTTCTTCGGCAGGTTAAGGAAGCTTTACCTGATATTTCTGATAATTCTGAACCGGACATCTTTGCCCTTATAACGGCAATCTGTTGGATAGGACCATCGAATACCGGGCCGCTTCCTGAAACAATATGGAGCACAATATATGATCGGATAGTTTTAAGCATAAAATTCGATGATCGTATTGACCGGGTAATCGATTTTGTCATTGCTTTCGGATGCGGTAAATGGAGGAAAGTGAGGGAAGGAACAAGCAATAGCTGGTATCACATATGGCCTGGTGCCCGTAAAATTCTTGCAGATATTGCAGAAAGGGCAATCAGAAAAAAGGCAAATCCCTGGCTAAAGAACAGTGTGAAAGGATTTCCCGATATGGGGAAGGCTGATATCCGGCATTATGTACATTTTTTTATTGAAAAACTTCTTTTTCCTGAATTCACAATGCCTGTTTTAGAGAATGAATCTTTTATTATCGAATGTTCTGACCAGGGAGCAACACTAAAAAAGAATCGGGAAATAATGAATATGATACTTCCCGGTATGAAATATGTATTTTCTGCTAACATGGAAAAAGCGGAAATGGAAATCGAAACAGGAAAGAAACACATATCTTTTGATTATCCTATTGTAATTACACCCGGAAATAAAAAGGTGTATATTTTATTGTATGAAAATAATAAAAAAAAGCCTTTCATTATGAACCAAAATGAATTATGCAAGCTGAAAGGACCTTTTACCCTTAAAAGGTGGGAATGTTCCTGCGGGTATATTCATTGCGGGATACGCCACAGACTTTCCGAATGGAAACCGGAAATAAAGCTGAAAGATTTCGTTTATTCTGCTTTAAAAGGAGTGGTTAAAGAAATAAAGACAAATTCATTTATCAATAGTATGTATTTCCCCGATCTTGCAATTGATGTTCTCCCTACAGGAGGAAGGCTGCGCTTCACGCCGATTGAGTACAAAAAATGCAATAAATGTGATAAAGAGTATGAGGGTGAAACATGCATAAATGAGGAATGTAAAAGAGTATTTGATCCTTTCCGGGATAAAAGATTTTCAAAAGAGGTAATTATTATGCTCGGGTTGCATCCCGAACTTTATATTCTTAAAGAACGGTATAAGTGCCCGGTATGTTCCAATATGTATGACATTTATGATAATTTACTAAAAAATACTGTATGCAGCTTTTGTAATACGCCTTATATCGAACAGAGCTGTCTTGATGCACTCTGGAAAAATGAACAAACGGATTTACAGAAAGTCCGGAAACTTCATAAAATACTCATGAAGACAGATACATGTCCCACCTGTCAACGTCCACGGGGTGAAATATGCTGGTGTCCTTTGGGCGGGGATAAACTTCATACCCGCCATTCATTCGGTTGCCTTCCCCAGCGGCTGGTATATGTGTATTCCCGGGTTTTTTATAAAATAATAGCGGGTGACATGTATCCGTATCTTTAAGATAAGGAAAAAACAATGGATATTCCGAATTCGGAAACTAATATTTTAAATGAAGCTTTCGGGTTCCTGAAGCAAATGGAACTGTCAATGGAAACAGGCGCTTATGCTTTGGGAGAGAGTGTTTCTGTTTATATGGATGTGTGGAACAATCAGGATAAAAAAAATGTATCCCTGCTTGTAACCTGTTATGTATTCGGTTCTTTTTCGGTGGATTGGAACAGGATTGTCCTTTTACTTTCCGAAACCGGGAAGGAATCCTTTTATTTCGGTTTTTTTAACAGTAAAGGCCAGGTGTTTTTTCCCATGGTTCCCTCCGGTTCAATTCATATAACTCCATATAACAGGTTTACCAGTAAATTGATCATAACTCCGGCGGATACCGGTGGGGATGAACCCGTCGATGCGGATTTTTCACTGGCTGCAAAAGGAACACAAGCATTGAATGAGCCTGTCGATTACCCATCTGTGGATGAAAGGATTCATGCAGTCATAATACCGGCCGATACCCATATTGAGGTTATGGTATACTCCGAACACAGGGAACTGGAGGGGACTGTTGTCGGTTTTGCATTTATTGATCCAGATAATTCGACAATTGTGGAGCAGGGGAGAATTACCCTCCTGCAAGATCAGACAGACTCTAAGTATGTAAAAGGTAGCTGGAAAAAGAGAATGGAAACAGCAATACCGCTTGTTTTTATTTTTTCTGATCCGGAAGAAAATATTTTAAAAGATTCATAATAATATAAAAACAGAAGGTATTTTTAACGCAGAAACTGGTTGGAAAACATCGCCATGATAAATAACAAGGCATACATTAAAACCTTGACTGACCTCGAAAATAGTCTCACTGAACCACCCCCGTATTGTTTAAAAGAAAAATGGAAAGATGATGTTCTCGCCTGGCTTATATCCTGTGAATCAAAAGGTTTCCTTTTACTCTGCAAAGAAGAAGTGATAAACAATAACAACGCGGTGCTTGAAAAATGGAACTCCATGGGTCTGGAAGACTATAGACGATTGTTTGGTACAGACACAAGCAATTATGTTTTATCGATATTCAAAATATGCATAGCCTGTGCACAGGCAGCACTTCATTTAAAAAATATGAAAGCAGATGCATGTAACTCTTTTTCTGATGCTCTTTGTTTGGGTGATCTGCTTGATGATTCTAATGGATTAAAATCATTAATACAGGACACCTGTGAACAAATACAGAAAACCACTGCAGATCTGCCGGAACGTATGACAACGTTATGCCGGTTAGTGATATGCAGATTGAAAAATAGTGTACACGATACAATAGATTTACAAAAACTTATTAATAAAATAGGTTTTACCCGGAATCTTATTGCAGATTTATCGGATACAGGCGAACAACAACCAATACAAAGAAAAGAATTCCCTGTTCTTTTAATAAAAAAAGAGAAAGCAGGTAATGAATATGGTATTATCGCGCACTTAAAACTGGAAGTTATGGGAAACGGGACCCATAGTATATATCCTTCATCGGAAATGGCTTTTATTAAAAGAGATACTGCTTTTCAAAGTGCAGAACAGAATGCATGGCTGTATGTAAAAAAAGAGTTTGGAGAAGAGTATGATATCCGCTGGACCCTCTCGGGAGACCCGGATATATCCATCGGACATCATCTTTACGGTGGTTCTTTGGGGGGAGCCTTTGCCCTGGGCATGAAAGATTTGGCAGGCAATGCCATGGTACTTCCGCCAGGTGCAACAATATCCGCAGGAATTACTCCCGGCGGAGAGCTTTTAAAAATTGACGGACTGTCTTATAAATTGAATGCTACTGTTCATTCACACATGCTTCCTGTCAATTCGGTTGTTATTGCTGAAAAACAGGACATAAAAACAGGAGATCTGCAAAATGAAATGCATTGTAATACTATTCTAAAATCCCGGAATAAAGATTTTTATATTATTAAAGCAAAAAATGTGTCTGATGCAGTTTCCACCCTTGCAATACTTGAAACACGCTGGCATATGTGTCACTGTTCTTCCCTGTTTAAGGATTATTTTATAAAGGACTATCAAGGCCGGGATACTCTTTTCTCCGGGATACACCACTTTGTTACGACAAGAAAAAAAGGCTGTCTTCTCCTTGTTGGCGGAATGGGAAAAGGAAAAAGCACTTTTCTTGCCCAGCTTATCTATCGCTCTTATTTAAAAGGAGAAAGACCTGTCTATCATTTTATAGGGTCTCATCCGTCATTCACACCGAATGATATTCTACAGTGTATTACAAATAAGCTAAAGCAAAAATATATTATTCCCGGTTTTCCAGGTAATGTTAAAAATTTAAATATCATGGATGGAAAAAAGGAGCTTGAAAATTATCTCATACATATTGGTCAGCGCATGAGTTCCACCGGTAAAATAGAGATCATTTATATTGATGCGATAGACCAATTATGGCTGGCTGACAGGCATATCAGTTCCGGATATTCGGAAATGCATGATCTGCAATTCTCCTTTTCCGGGATATTACATAATCTGCCCCCGGGAATATTCTTTATTCTGACATCGAGAATCAATCCTTATATCTTTACACCCTCCGGGGATATGACAATATGGAATATGGATGATTATACGGATGACCGGAAGGATATAAGGGACTATCTTATGAAAAAAAAAGCAGATGAATCTCTTCCAGTTTCCGGGAAGGTTATTGAAGGGATAGTAACAAACAAACAAGCCCCGGTCTTTTTTTCCATAACCAGGTGTGTGGAGGAATTAAAAAAAAATCCAGCTAACGAATTACTTAAAACCACGACTACGCCATGGACATCCCCTGCCGAGGACCTCGTCGAAAAAGAAATACAGACTATATTGTTAGCCTGCCAAAAGAAAAATATTTCTGCTATTGATGTTCTGAAAACCCTCGGAATACATGTAGCTGCCTTTGAGCCATTAAATGAAGTACAATTACGTGAATTCGGCTTGTGGCAGGAAGGAACAACGGATACCATTCTTACCCTCTCTTCATCACTTTTTAAGGTTTTCTCTTATTATTCACCGGAAAATCCGTATCGCTTTGAGCATCCGGGATTCTACCAGCAGCTGGTGCGGCATATGGAGACTATATTACCGGAGTGTCACCGGATACTTGCACGATGTTGTTCAGATTGCTGGAAAACCCCGGAAACTCCCGGCGGAAAATACGCGCTCACCTACCGTATTCCACATCTTGCTAAAGGAGAAATGTGGAAACAAGTTATTGCTTGTTTTGCAGATGTTTTATATCTTTTTACCTATTGCCAGTATGCAGATTTTATACAATTGTATAATGAACTTTCTTCTTTTCTTAAAAATATACGGCTGCCGCAGGGGTATAAAACAATTTTGCAGGAATATGAACAATTTCTGAAACCGCGGCTTGATTTTTTAAAAAACCATCCCCGGGCATATCTCCATGAAGTATGCAATGAGTTTCTTCCATATAAAGATGGAAATATTCGTAAAGCCTTTTTATCTGTGAAAAATTATATTTCTAATAGTGCAAGTATCCTGTTTATTAAGAAAGCAGGACCTCCTGCACTGCAAGTCCAGGGACATTCCGGTAGTATTACTGCCATTGCTTTTTCTCCTGATGGAAAAAAACTTGTATCCGGGGGTAGTGATGGAACCATAAATATCTGGGAAGTTTCTTCCGGCAGACTCATTACTTATTGCAAAGAACAGCCCGCTGCTATTAAAGCCATAGCATTATCTCCGGAAAACAATTTTTTTGTGTCCGGAAGTGATGACGGTGCAGTTGCTGTATGGGACCTTGAAAGTGGACAGCTTATAGCAGGGTATAAAGAACACAGAAGAAGTATTACTGCACTGGTTTTTTCATCTTATAAAAAAATTTTTGCCACAGCCAGTGATGATTGCACCATAAAAATTTGGGAATATGGGAATAAAGAATCGATAGCAACCTGTAAAGGACATGCAAAAGCCATAAACAGTATTGCCTTTTCCCCTGACGGGCGGCTGATCGTTTCCGGCAGTGATGATACAACAATGAAAATATGGGAAATGCAAACAGGAAACCTTATAACAACCTTGCAGGCACATACACAAGCCGTTAGTACAGTCGCATACTCCCCACAGGGAAGGTTTATCGCCTCTGGAGGCTGGGATGGGGCAGTAAGACTATGGGATGCGCAAACCGGGAAATGCGTTGCAGAATGCCTGCGTCATACAGGCATTATAACAATTGTCCGATTTTCTCCTGACGGGTTATATGTTATTTCAGGAAGCTGGGACGCCGGTATAAAAGTGTGGGAAGTGCCCGGGGGGAAAATGAAAGCAGAGATGTTTGGCCATACCGGGATAATAACATCCCTTTCCGTATCCCCGGATGGAAAATACATTGTAACTGGCAGTGAAGATACAACTATAAAAGTCTGGGAACTTTCAACAGGTATACTTACATCTGCCTGCAAGGAACATACGGATCGTATTTCGCAGGTCATCTGCCAGGATACGATAATTGCATCCACTGGTGATGACGGGACAATAAAGATATGGAATCCTGAAATCGATAAACTTATAGCCGATTGTAAGAATTCCTTTATAACGGAAAAAGCACTCACCGTTTCTCATTCTCATATGGCTTCTGTTCTGGGTGATACTTGCATCAGAATATTAGATATGAGTACAGGACGGAAGGTTCTTGATTTTACTCATCATTGGTCTTCGGTAAATTGTGCAGCATTTTCCAAAACTACAAGGGATATCGCTACCGGAAGCTGGGATCGAACAATAAAAATATGGGATTCTCAAACAGGCATTGTCAAAACCAATTGTAAAGGAGAAGCTGGTATAATAACATGTCTTGATTTTTCAATGGACGGAACTGTCCTTGCCGGTTATGAAAAGGGTCACATAGTTATGTGGGATCCGGAAACTGGTGTACGTCTTGGGAATTATAATGAACATACTTCAAAAATTACTGCTTTAACGACCTCCCATTGTAACAACATTGTATCATCCGCTGATGATACCGGGATTATTAAAATATGGGACATTCCATTCGGGAAATCGGTAATTTCCTGTCCCGGGCATACGAAAGCAGTTACTACTTTAGTTTTTTCACCAGATAATCATTATCTTGCTTCTGGAGGTAAAGACCGGAAGCTGAAAGTCTGGGATACCAGGAACGGCAGGTTGATTTCTGAATATACAGGACATAGTTTACCTGTGAATACATGCTCCATTTCCCCGGATAATAGATTTATTGCATCCGGCAGTGATGATAGAACAGTAATGATATGGGATATTACCGGATTTACATGCGTTTATATTTTATTTTTTAGTTCCGGAATACACATTGTCAGGTTCACAGAGGAAACCAGTCCCACCATACTCATTATTGATAAGCAGGGAAGGATATTCAAATATTTAATTAATTTTCTTTCTGATGATGATAAAAACAGGATTAGTGATATACTATAAATGTACATGCTGTTTGACATAAGCGGAAAGCAAATTGCCTATAAAAAAAGATGATATGGAACAAGTTATGAAGAAAGTATTTGTTTTATTAATTTTCTTTGTTGTTTTCTCTTGTAAGGATGTGTATCCTGAATCCGGTATCGGTAAGATTATTTATGCAAAAGGAGAAGTAAAAATAGATAAATTGGCTGGGGGAATTTTCGAAGATGCCCGGGTAGATGATACCATCTATATGAGAACAATTATAAAAACCGGGAACGAAGGGAAAGCAGTTGTTGTTATAATTGAAAAAAAAATAGTACTCTATTCAGGTTCACAAATTAGTGGTGAAGAACTGTATCGGGAAACCAGGCTTTCCGGATTTGAGGAATTAATGAATATTTTTTATTCTGCCTGCATCAACTTTCTCACCATTTTATTTCCCGGGGAAGAAATTAGACCAAGCGGGTTTAGGGATGTAAATGCCGCAGAAACAATCGATAAGGGAATAACCTGGCAGGGAAGAGAACTTGTTGAACAGGAAATCCCGTCCACCTATGCTCATGCAATAGCAGAAAAAGATTATTTAACAGCACTCAGCCTGCTTGATGAACACCGTGAATTATCCGTATCAGCAACAGATATACGGCTTTTAAGGGGATTTTGTCATTTTCAGTTAAGGCACTATAAAGAGGCATATACAGTTTTTCATAATACAGGGTTCGCATTATTATCGGATTCTTCGCTGGGTAAGGAAAAGTCTGGATTTTATACCATTGTTTTGTTCCAGAAATGCCTTGCCGCGTATTTGATACACAAAGAAGGGGAAGCAAGAAAGCAATTAACGGATTTGATGGAAGCAAGTAAGGACGAAGCTTTGGCCGACGGTATGCGGGAATTGGCTGCTGTGCTGCAAAAAGAGTAGTATTTATTTTATTTATGACAAATAATTTTTCTTTAAATTATTAAAAAAAGATACAATAATTTTTCGTAATTATTCCTTCTCTATACCTGTTTTTTTAACTCAACCCCCTACAGAATAGTTGAGTGAAAAGTTTTTAGGTAATGTAATTGTTGGTGCATTGTAAAAACTAACATGAAATTTATTTAATAGGTATCAAATAAATAAAAATAGGAACATGCAGCCGGGAGCTGATTCTTGATTCCGGCTTATATGGGAAGGATTATGAGGGGAAACAGTTCTTCAGATCATATAAAAAAAATTTATAAATAATGATTCTAGAAAATTTTTATTATTAATGACATAATTTGATGTTTATATTAGCGAGAGTAGAATTGAATGAGATATAATGAGGAATGGCTATGGGAAAAGATGAAAAATTATATAAAAACTGGTTTGTTATTCAGGTGAAAACAAACAGGGAATATACAATAAGCGCAGACACTGCGGAATTTGCAGTTAATACAATCCGTAATTGGTGGTATATAATGGGAGAATCTGAATATTATAAAGCAAAAGAAATGCTTGTTACTGCTGATTGTGGCGGTAGCAATGGATATCGCGTACGGTTGTGGAAATATGAATTACAACAACAACTTGCAAATGAATTAGAAATGGCTATTACAGTCTGTCACTTTCCTCCAGGTACAAGCAAATGGAATAAAATTGAACATAGAATGTTCAGTTACATTACACAAAATTGGAGAGGTCGCCCATTGGAAACTAAAGAAGCTGTTGTACAGCTTATCACAAATACAAAGACTAAAACGGGATTAGAAATAAAAGCAATACTTGATATGAATATCTATAAAAAAGGGGAAAAAATAAGTGATGAAAAAATGTCAAAAATTAATATACGTAAGAATAAATTTTATGGTGAATGGAATTATCAAATATTGCCTAAATAATAATTTTAGGGAAGTTATTCTTACTTAACTCCTTAGTTTATTGAGAGGATAGACTTTTATATATATACAATGTCAATGGCTTGTAACAGAAAATAACAAGCGGATACGGCCGGAAATATGAGGGTATTATCCTCATAACCCGGAGGTCGCAGGTTCGAGTCCCCATTCTTCTCTTTCGTGTCGTTTTGTGCCTTTCATTATTCTTTTCAAACCACTAAAAGCACGAAAAAATTTTCTTTATATATTCAGAGGAATAAACTTAAATTCGTAGTTTTTTTATTCAAGATTCCTTTTCTTTTTCATTAGTATTTTGCTGTACATTCCGGATCATAAAGGATATTTCCAGCAGATTGGTCACGATCCGGGAGTTGACTACAGGAATATTCCGGGGCGTATTCAGGTGAACGCTGGAAAAGCTTAAAATACCCTGAATACCTGCATCGATAAGCCTGTCTGCCACATCCTGGGCAGCCAAATATGGAACGGAAATTATACCAATTTTAATTTTTTTTTGCCTGATTACCCTTTTCAGGGAATCCATCCCCTGGATTATTATTTTTCCGATTCTTTTCCCGATAATCTCCGGGTTTATATCAAAGATCGCACAGATAATGAACTGGTAGTGTATAAATCCTTCATGCAGGGCAAGGGCATGTCCGAGGTTTCCTGCACCCACAATCGCAACATTAATCGGATATTCAATGCCGAGAATTTTCAGCAGGCATGTCTCCAGAAACTGAACATTATAACCCTTTTTCGATATTCCTGAACAATCCAGGCATGAAAAATCCTGCCGGATTGTGGAACTGGTAAGATCCAGCGCTTTTGCCAGTTCATCGGAAGAAACCCACTCGATTTTCTGCTTAAGTAATTCCTGAACATGGATTAAGTAAGTGGGCAGCCGGTGGATTAATGATGGTGATATGTTTCCCAGGTTTTTTAACATCATCTTTATTATATGATTACGCAATTTTACTGTTTTGTCAAAATAAAATTACGGGGAAAGGGTGAAAATATAGTAACAGATTAAAAGTAGTTTATCCTGCAAATAGAATAAATCTTCAATACATGTAGCATTTACAATATTTGGTTTTAAGTTTTTTTTATTTCAACGGGAATTGCTGGATCCGCCTTGACTCTTCTTGACCATTTCGTACTTTATCAGGTAAAATAAGCGGACATGTTTCAGGAGGGATTTGCTATATGAACATTCATTATGGTAAAACGGATGTCAAACCCGAAGATGTCGGGTTCGAGCCTGCAGCACTTGACAGACTTAACACTCATTTCCAGAATTTAATCGGGAAAAAAATCCAGGCTGCGGGATATATACTTTCCAAAGACGGGAAAGTTTTCGCACATGCGTCGATGGGTAAATTGTCTTTTGAAAATGAAACCGGCGACTTTCTACCGGATTCCATACGGCCGACTGCTTCGCTTGGCAAGGTGTTTACCGCAACTGCTATTCTGCAATTAATGGAACAGGGTAAGATTTATCTGAATCAGCCGGTATGCTCCATAATTAAGGAATTTGACAACGATGTACATAAATCGATTACTATCTTCCATCTGCTTACCCACACATCGGGACTGAAAGCCGAACCCGGGTCATATCTTGAACCATATCCTGAAGATTTGTATAGCTCAATGGACAAAAAAAACTGGATAAAAAGGCTTCTTTCAGGGACATTACAATATAAAACGGGAACTACATGGAATTATTGTTCCAAAGGATTCACCTTTCTTGCCGAAATTGTAAGCCGTGTCAGCGGCCTCGATTTTACGGATTATGTGGAACAGAATATCATACACCCGCTTGGAATGGAAGACACCTGTTATTTCGTACCGGAAGAAAAGATGGAAAGAGTCTGTCTTATATCGAACTGGAATAAAAAGATGCTATCCTGGAAGAAAAACAACATGATTACCACATCATTCAAAGGGCCCGCCGGGATGGTTTCCGCATTAACAGATATGTGGAAGTTCGGCCAGATGATGATGAACGGCGGAACATTTAACGGTAAAAGAATCCTCGGTAAAAACACGGGAGAAGCTGCCGTAAAACCACAGATCGTAAACTACCCTGGTCATAACTGGAGAATACGAATGTTTGATGAAACTTTTTACTGCACGTATGGCCTGGGGTGGGAATTGAACAAGCATGCATTCCTTCCTGACGGGACATTCGACCATGAAGGGGCCGAAGGTGTCGGTTTATATATGGATCCGCAAAACAAATTCATCTACGCCGGGTTGTATCCGGGAGAGGGCTATTGTCCCGAGTCATGGGTCAGTCCTCTTGCCATCGTATGGTCTGGAATATTATGAAATTGCGAAATTACCGGACCGTGCAGTGGTTTTTTTCAAAACGGCTCTTATATACAGTTTTTTAGTGAGATTTCCGGTCAACATACCCTTTACAGAGCAAAAAATAATATTTACAATATAAGAAATGAAAAAAACCGATTTTCTGCCGCTTATAAAACGGGCGCTGGATGAAGATTTAAATACTGCCGGGGACATTACGTCCCGGGCTATTTTTTCAAAGGAATCCGGGAAAGCGGTGCTTTTGAGTAAAGACACGGGTATTCTTGCCGGTGCAGAAATTTTTGCCCGGGTGTTTACGATGGTTGATCGCAAGACAAAGGTTTCTTTTTTATTCCAGGATGGATCTGTCCTTGCACCCGGTGATACTGTCGCTCGACTTTCCGGCAGGGTTTATTCTATTCTGAAAGCGGAGAGGACTGCTTTAAACTTTCTTTCTCTTCTTTCCGGGATTGCTACAAGGACGAATTCATTTGTAAAAGCTGCCCGTGAAAAAGGAAAGGCATGTATCCTGGATACCAGGAAAACAATACCCGGGTACCGTGCTCTTTCCAAATATGCTGTCCGGATGGGGGGTGGAACAAATCACCGGATGGGACTCTATGATATGGTTCTTATTAAAGATAACCATATTGATGCAGCCGGCGGGATTACAGAGGCAGTAAAAAGATTAAAAGCGAAGTGGGACAGGCGGTTCAGGATCGAGGTTGAATGCCGTACAATCGAAGATGTCAAAGAAGCCCTGGCCTGCGGGGTTGACGTTATCATGCTCGATAATATGACAGATGAACGGATTACAGAAGCAGTCCGGGAAACAGGGGGCAGGGTAAAAATGGAAGTATCCGGGCAAATGGATATTGAAAGGATAAAACAGATAAGTGATTCAGGAATTGATTATATTTCTGTCGGGAAACTTACAAAATCGGTGGATGCCTTTGATTTTTCCCTGGATATTGTTGTTTAGTGTGGCTGTAGGGAAAGCCGGTGTTTTACCACGGCTTTTTAGACAGCCCCTCCGATTGTAAATGAAACAAGGCGGCAAAGATGATCTTCATTAAAGGAGTACCTTATTTTAATTACAACTGTACATCAATGAAGTTAAAAGCATAAGTACCATTAATAGAAAGAAAGGGTTTTAGTATAGTACATGTCAAAACGTTTCGATTTTGATCTATTGGTTATCGGGAGTGGTATTTCGGGGCTTACCAGTGCCATTACCGCTGCGGAAAATGGGTTGCGTGTAGCACTTATTTCCAAAGAACATGACCTGCAGGAATGCAATACCTATTATGCCCAGGGCGGCATTATTGCCAGAAGTCATGAGGATACTCCCGATCTTTTAAAAGAGGATATACTTACTGCCGGAGATGGAATGAATTATATTGAAGCAGTAAATCTGATTGCAGAAGCAGGCCCCGGTCTGGTAGAAGACTTTCTGATTAATAAAATAGGGGTAAGGTTTTCCCTGGATGAGACAGGGGAAATCGATCGGACCATGGAAGCTGCACATTCTGTAAGAAGAATATTTCATGTAAAGGATACCACCGGGGAAAGTATCGAGAAATCACTTGTTTCCTATGCTTTAAAGACAAAAGGAATAGAACTTTTCACTTCCCATATTGTCATCGACCTTATTACCAACACACATAATTCCCTGGATTCGCAGCAGCGATATAAATGGACAAAAGTAATTGGAGCTTACATCTATAATGAACAATCCAATAATGTAGATATATTTTTTTCTTCCTGCGTTATTATTGCAACAGGTGGTGTGGGAAATCTTTTTCTCCATACTTCCAATCCCCGGGGCGCAACAGGGGATGGAATAGCGATGGCATACCGTATCGGTACAGAGATTAATAATGCAGAATATATCCAGTTTCACCCCACAATTCTGTTCCACCGGGATGTAGACCGGTTCCTTATTTCCGAATCTTTGAGGGGCGAAGGGGCAACATTAAAAAATAAAAGTGGTGAATATTTTATGGAAAAATATTCACCGGAATTAAAGGATCTGGCCCCACGAGATGAGGTTTCCAGGGCGATTTTCAGGGAGATGGAAATTACCGGTTCTCATTTTGTCTTTCTGGATACCCGTTTCATGAAAGATATTGATGTAAAGGAAAGGTTCCCTGGAATTTATAAAAAATGCTGGGATGCCGGTATTGATATTTCACGTGAATCGATCCCTGTGGTACCTGCTGCCCATTATTTTTGCGGTGGAATAAAAGTGAATTTACACGGAGCAACCTCTATCCCCGGTCTATATGCAATAGGAGAAGCCTCCTGTACCGGCATTCACGGGGCAAACCGGCTTGCTTCCACTTCTTTACTGGAAGGACTTCTTTTTGGGAAAAGGGTTGGTGATGCGGTTCCTCGTCAGATAACAAAGATACCGGAAACACTGAAAAAGAGTATCCCGGATTGGATCTTTCCTGAACCGGAAGAGGAATTCGATCCTATTCTTATTAACCAGGATTTACTCAATATCCAGACCACGATGTGGAATTATGCCGGTATTATAAGAAACAGAAAACGGCTTGTCCGGGCTCTTGCGGATCTGAATTATTTAAGCCACAGGATAGAGAAGTTCTACAAACAAGCAAAGATAACGCGAAATATTATTGAGCTTAGAAACAGCGTTCTTACTGCGACAATTATTGTCCGGGCTTCATATGCAAACAAAATTTCCCGTGGGTGTCATTTTATTGAATAGCACCTTATACATTACAATCGTGGTTCAACTTGTTGAACAGTACCTTATAAATTACTATCGTGCCTCGACGAATGTTGAGGAGTCTTCAACATAGTTGAATTCCAATTGTAAATGAAACAAGGCGGCACCGGACTTGTTTATCCGGCTAATTTTTATGTCGATAGGAAAGAATAGCTTTTATACTAAAATTTAGAAATAGTAGGGATAATGAAAATTCTAAAGAATATAAAAAAGATCGGTTATAAAGGATATAAAAGCGTAAGAAGGGGTGTGATAAATCCCTTCCTCGATCTGGTTCGCTTGTTTTTCGCCTCCACGTACAGACGGGCAGCACTGGCTATTATCCCGTTTCTTGCACTCCTGTTTTTCCTGGATTATCATGTATTTCTTTCAGTAAAAGAAGTGAACTGGATATCGATCGTGGCCAGGGTCCATGGGATCTTTTTCGATATTGTTCTCCTGGGGCTTTTTTTGCTTATTTTTGAATTACTAAGGGGAAGAAAGCGAAAAATAGACAGGTACCGGGAAGAACTGGAAGACATTTTTTTCTGGAATGAAAAAGAAGGGATTCTAAAAAAAGCAGGAATCATCAGGCGGTTAAGTGCACTGGGTGCAAAAATTAAGGAATTATCAGGGATAGTTCTTGCCGGTGCAGATATAAATAAAGTGAACCTGGAAGGAGCCACACTGGAAGGTGCGGACCTAAGCGGTGTAAAATTGAATGATTCATTGTTGAACAGGATAATTTTTACAAGACATGCTGTTGCTACAAAACAGGAAATCATCTTTTCAATGGAAACCAGATTCACCAGAATTTCCGGTGCAGAATTGAACAATGCCCGGATATGTGATGCGGAATGTGCCTGCATGGATTTTTCCGGCATACAGATGATGTATGCAAAATTGAACAGGACGAATCTGAAATCTGCTGTTTTTCATAAAGCAATCCTCCGTTTTGCGGAAATGAAAGAAGCCCTCCTGGAAGATGCGGATTTTTCCGAAGCGGATCTTTACCGTGCAACATTCAAAGGAGCGGATCTCCAGGGATCCTTTTTCAGCAGGGACAAGGAAAAGAAGTGGGAAAATGGTTTTTGTGCACAGCTTTCTCATACTGATTTTGAGAATGCAAATCTTAATGGGGCCTTGATGAACCATGTCGATATGTCCCATGCTTGTTGTAAAAAGGCTTCCATGATGAATACAAAACTCAAGAATGCCAATCTCGGGTGGGTAAACTTTGAGAATTCACTTCTTATCGATGCCGATCTTCATGATGCGGATATGAATCATACAATATTGAAAGATGCAAATCTGGCCGGTGCAAATTTACGAAAGGCAAAGAATCTTACCCTGGAGCAGGTAAAGGAAGTGAAAACCCTTTACCAGGCTTCGCTGGACGATGATTTGCTGAAAGAGATTACAAAAAACAGATTTAATCACCTGTTTAAATGGCCGGAGGAACAGCTGTCGTAATGAATTTCCCGGAGGATGAACCCCATTCCCGTGGCAAAATAATGATCAATCAGGGAACTATTCTCATGGAAAAGCGGGCTGTTTGCTGAAATATAACTTAAATACTTATTCCTGATGAGAAAAAAAAGCCCCGGTTTCCCCCGGGGCTTTCTCTGTTACCTCTGTTACTTGATTAAAACAATGGTCTTTGTCCTGTATTCTTCGGCCCCGTAGGTGACGTTGATATTCACCAGAGCGATTCCCCTCTGTTTGCCGGTAAGGATACCGTCACCGGATATATCGGCAACAGCGGGATTGCAAAGTTCATAGGAAACCTCTGCCCCGGTAAGATCCCCGGCAGTGCCATCATCCATCACTGCTTTGAGGGTAATGGCAGTTGATTCACCGGTTTCTATCAAAATATCCACGGGAAGTGCGAGAACCAGGAGAATATTCCCGCTTGTTTTTTTCTCTTCCGCACTCACCAGCGCGGTACTGAATACCAGTCCTGAATTCCAGTAAATGGTATGTTCATTGGTAGTCCATTCCGTGTTCACATCGTTATAACATTTTCCGTTGAACCGGGAAAACCAGGAACCCTCGTACATATTGGCGCCCCCGGCCATATACCCGGGAGGAATATCCGGAAGGCCGTCTTCGTTATAAATACCGCTGTACACATTCTTCAAGGAGTTTTCACCATACCCGGAAACATAGCTGAAAGACATAGGATTCACCCCGAGTATATAATTAAGATTGGACCGGACAACATTGATAACCTGGCTGTTGTATGTCCCCGTGAGTTTACTCCCGATTACCAGGTCCATACTTGTACAGAGAACCGGCGAGTTGCTTCCCCAGTAATAATCATAGTACCGTAAGGTATTACGCCAGGTATTATTGTACCCGCGTCCTAATTGAACGCCACGCCAGCGGGCGAATTTCTCAATGAACCATTCATTCAACGCCGGATCCACGGAACCTGAACCGATATAGTGGAAGAATCCCGTCAGGGCAGGAAACCCACAGCCATGTGCATTTTGCGGATCGTCGAACAAACCGGAGAATGCTTTATAGTGTTCCCTGATATAAAGACCGTACTCTTCATTTCCTGTTGCTTTATACAGTGCGGCCGCTGCAAAAAACCGGTCATCCGCATCATCATTATCATAATAAGGTCCCGGGATGGAAGAAACGGTATCCGGGTGATCTTTCAGGTATTCCCACCCTTTTACTGCCGCATCGAGTAATAATGCCGAGAAGTCCGGGTCTATTGAAGCATATACCAGCGATGCATGGGCCAGTGCACCGGCAGCACTTCCCGTATGTGAGGTCGGCTTGATGTTTCCTTCCTGTCCCAGCTGGTCATCGATATACCGGGTGTGGGTCTCGTCTTCTTTGTCACCGGGGAAAACCCTGTGATAAAATCCCCCGTCCGTATCCTGTAGTTTTAATAGGAATTCGAGTTCATATCGTATTTCATCGAGGATATCCGGTATGCCGTTTCCGCTTTCCGGTATGGCAAACTGGTTATCCGTAAACTCATCCGGGAAGAGTTCATATGCCCACATTAAATCGGAAACGGCCATGGCCCCTGCATTGGTGTATTTCCCGAAATCACCGGCATCATACCATCCGCCGGAAACATCCCGTAATGTCCCGCCGGGATCTGATTTTAGCGGGGCTGCAAAATCACCCGGGGTAAAATCATCCCTTGCATATTCCATGGCATATTCCGGTTCCAGGGGCATATTCGCCCGCTGGAAATAATAATACCGTGAAACATCGATAAGCATGGAATCGAATATGCCCTTCCCGATTGTAAAGGTGTACGAAGCCGGGATGTCCATATCCGGCAGGGTAATATAATAATCACCGCATTTTCTAAGTTTGGTGAAATCGGCTTTGAACACCTCTTCCCCGGACACACGGGTATCATAATCGGAAACTTTTTGCAGGGTTCCTTTGTACACGGCCTTACCGGTAGAAGCTGAAATGACATGAAATACCGTATCTTCCGAAAGATCAAGAACGCCATCAAAACAACTCACCAGGGCATATTTCCCGGAACGGGGTGTATACCCGACCTGGTTTACTTTTATGAATGGATAATTTTTCTCGTTATCCGGGGAAGATATCTTGATGTCATTAATCCAGACCGTGAATACCTGGCCGGATACACCGTAATCCTTGCCAAAGCGAAGGTAGGTGGTTGATGAAAGGTCGAACCCTTCCCCGGGATTGACCAGGGATTGTAACGGGATGGCGACATGCTGCCATTCCTTTGTAATGGTGATGAAATTTCTTATCGTCTGTTCGGTGCCGGATTCAAGGGGATCCCTTCCCGGTACTTTATCGAACAGACCGAGGTTGAAACTCTCGCCGCCTTTGGATCCTTTTATGGTAAACTCGAGAAAACCATTCTCGTAATATTCTTCAATATCATAGGTAATCCAGCCGGGACCGGCAAGGAGTGCCACCCACCAGGTACCGTCCCTGACAACATTCAACCTGAGTGACGGGAGATTATTATAGATTACCTCTGTATCGACAGGCACCTGCCATGAACCTGTCACTTCCAGGCAGCTGTTTTCATAAGAATACTCGCTTCCCGTATCCCCGCCTGCCCAGCACCCGGGAAGGTTATCTTTGAATACCGGTATGTCCTTGAGCTGGTAAGGTCCGAGCAACTTTGTGTTCACCTCGTTCGAGGGGGCGCTTTCATACCCGCCTACCGTTGTTGTTATGACATAGTAGTAGGTAATCCCGGGTTCGATTGTAGAATCTGCATACGATGAAAAATCAGATCCGGACACCAGGATCGTATAAGGTCCCCCAATCTGCAAAGCCCGTTTTACTGCATGAAGTCCCCCATCCGGGGAAGGTTCCCATTGGAGGAAGAAGAGGTTTTCCGCGGTTGTTTCCACAGTAAGCCGGGCAGGCGGTTGAACGATTCTTTGCGCTGCCTGAAATGCAGTGATCGCCAGGGCGAGGGTCATAGTCGCATCGTCCACCTCTGCCCGGGAAGATCCCGGGTTTTCGTAAATGGCGGTTGCACTATCCAACGCTGCCTGGAAAAGAGTGGTAGAACCGGGTTCATATTCCCCATAATCATCACCTTCCACTGCACCTTCCATCAAAGTGGTTGCTTCCGCAATAAGCCTGGCCAGTCCTGTTTTATCGACGGAAACCTCCGTTATCCAGCGTATACCGTCAATCCAGAGGGAACCTGCCTGTTCCGCAAATACCTGGATACCGAACCTGTTTATCGGCATTATTGCGGATTCAGGGATCATGAGGGAAACCTTTGTCCAGGTATCCGTGATGTTTGAACTTTTATCCACCCAGGTTGAACTCCATCCCCATGAACCGTCCAGGATAAACGGCTGTAAACTCACACTCATCCCGGCCGGGACAAAATAATAGAATTCTACCGGGGTTCCCGGCGCGATCGTTCCTAAAGAATCTTTCTGCACATCATACTGCCCTGCCCCGTCTATGGTGATTTTCATGGAGCCGGATCCTTCATATGCCCTTGCCGTATCATTTTCCAGTCCGGGTGCAGTCGCCCCCCCGTAAAACCCGTGGAGTTCTCCATTCTCAAAGTCCAGTTGTACATCATCCGCCCGGACAATGACCGGGGACATGACTATAAGAATAAATGTAAAAAGAAAGGATACGGGCAGGTTGTTTTTTACATAACTATCTTTAATTTTTTTCATTTTTTTACTCCTTTTTTGTTTAAATTAAAAAATTTATAGAATATATTCTTATCGATTTTAACAGGTTTTACTGAATTGTCAAGAACAATAAGGCAGGGAGCAGCAATTCTCTCGTTCCCTGGTTATCCAACTCTCTGGTCCTCTGCGATTTTATTATTTGACGCAGAGTATCCTGTATCTTATACTTCTATTAGAATCGGTTCGTCTATAATAAACCGGATATTATAACCCGGTATTTTTACAAAAAGGTGCAGAATGAGAAGGAAAAAGTATACTCCAGGTGAAAAACTTCGGTACTGTTTCGATAATTTCATGTCAAAAGGCGGATTTTCCGTGTTTATGGCCTTACTGTTCCTTTTTTTCGGTGCAATTGTCATTATATCTGCTTTGAGGTTCCTGGCAAACATCATCCTGCCGCAGGAAAATATGAAGGAACTCTTTGACCAGTGGTGGCTTTCATTCCTCCAGATAGCAGACGGCGGTTCCATCGCCGAAGACTCGGGGAGTAATTACATTCACCGGATTGTCGGAATCATCGCATTGTTTCTTGGTCTTGTCCTCTTTTCGAGCCTTGTTGCCTTTATTACCAGCCAGTTCGAGCAGCTTCTCACCAACCTGAGAAAAGGCAAGAGCAATGTCATAGAAAAACACCACACCCTGATACTCGGGTTCGGGGACAGGGTGCTGGAGATCATCCGGGAATTGATTATTGCCAATGAATCGGAGAGAAGAGAGGCAGTGGTGGTGCTTGCTGAAAAAGAAAAAGACGAGATGGATGACTTTTTCCATGACAGGGTGGAAAATCCGAAAACCACACGGATTATTACACGGTCCGGTTCGACATCAAGCCTCCAGTTATTACGCCGTGTGGGGATATCCTCGGCCCGTTCAGTCATTATCCTGAATGATATGCCGACAGATGCCTTGTACAGTGAAAAAGCAATTGCCGATGCCCGTGTGTTAAAGACGATCCTTGCCGTTATATCCTGCACCGGTGAAGAGAACCTCCCGTCAATCGTTGCGGAACTCCATTTGCGGAACAAACAGCAGCTTGCGCGGAATATATCGGATAAGATTTCCATCATCGATGAACATTCAATACTGGCCAAATTGATGGTCCAGACCTCCCGTGTATCGGGTCTCGCACAGGTGTATGACCATCTTGTCGGGTTTGAAGGGAATGAGTTTTATTTTTACCGCCCGCCCGGCGGGTTTCCCGGTATTTCCTATGGAGACCTTATGTTTCATTTTCATACCTGTTCCGTTCTTGGTATCAGGACAGGGGATAGAAGGATCATCATCAACCCGGCTAAGGAACGGGCAGTACAAAAGGACGACCAGGTAATCCTTCTTGCAGAAGACGACTCTGCTATAAAATTTTCAAAACAGAAATACAAAACAACGGTACGGTCTGTCCGGCCCGCTGGTCCCCGGCCCCAGACAATTGAGAAACAGCTTATTGTCGGCTGGAGTCAGAAGACTTCTGCGATTATTGACGAATACTCGAATTATCTTACGAAAGGTTCGGGGATCGACCTTATGGTACCGGAAATCGACGATCCGACGAGACGGAATTTCAGTATGATTCAGAAAAAGCACCCGGACATAAAAATGCGGTTATTCAAGGCAAAAATAGATTCCCCTGGTATAATGGAGAAATTAAAGCCAGGACAATACAATAATGTCATAATCCTGGCCGGGGACGGGGGTGTGGCGGAATTGAATGATTCGGAAACCATTGCAAAGCTCCTCGAGTTCCGGCATTACTTTAAGAAAGCACGGGTAAATGCGGAAAATACCCAGCTGATTACGGAAGTGGCGGATTCGGACAATATCGAAGTAATCCAGGAAGCGGGAGTGAGGGATTTTCTCATTTCCAATCAGTTTGTTTCCAAAATTTATGCACAGGTTTCCGAGAACCCGGATGTGCTGGCTATTTACGAGGACCTGTTCCGCGAAGAAGGATGCGAAGTATATTTAAAACCGGTACACCTCTTCCTTTCACCCGTACCGCCAAAGATTTCCTTTGGCAACCTTTGTGCTGCCGCACTCCTGCGGAACGAAAGCAGCATTGGCGTCCGGATCCTCGGCGAGGAAAAAAACCGGGAAAACAACTATGGTATATACATCAATCCCCCGAAAAACGAGGTCTTTTCCCTGCAGGAAGATGACTGTCTTATTACCATTGCAGAGGATGAGACATAATCGTGGTTCAACTCCTGTTGTTTTTAATAAGGGGGTTCAAGAGCACCTTATTTCTTATCATAAACTCCCATAAAATAACTCCGTGTTTCTTCAGTGCCTCTTCCGTGGTAATCTTCCCATAAGTCACCGGCTTTGGGGAAATGACTTCCATATATCAAAAATCAATATTTTTATAGCGAAAAAGACTGATCTTAAAATCACAACGGGTGGGAATTTCCAATCAGGGAGCTTTTAGCGCTGTTTATAATTCTAATAGGGGCAATGATTTAGAAACACCCTTCAAATATATTTACCCCGGAAAACCGGTTAAA
>JAFGQK010000128.1 GCA_016935735.1 Spirochaetales bacterium
ATGAGTGAGGATTAGTGGTTTTTTTTTAAGAAGTAAGTGAACTATTAAAAAAACCTTCATGAAAATAAAAATTTGTCAAGAGGTACTGCCTGATTGGAAATTCCCACCCATAGTGGTTTAACTTGTTGAATAGTCCGCAAGGTATTCAAGGTGTTCGACAATTCTCTCCCAATTATCGAATTCAAAACCGAAATCTTCTTTTATAGAGGTAACATCAAAAAGGTGGGGAACCGGGCTGTATCCTTTATCCAGAAGAATAATGGGGCTTTTAGATCCTGTTAATCGAATGGCTGTAGCGGCGATTTTCTCCCAGGTCACAAAGTCTTTTCCTAATGCAAAGTAACATTTCCTGTTTCGGGCAGAATCCAGCATTGCCTCATATACCTTTGCAAGGTCACCTGCCCATATAAACTGGGTTCCGTCATTACGGGTAACTTTCACCGGTTCATTTGCTTTTGCCTTTCTTACAATATCTATAAACCTGGTATCCCGTTCCATGGAAGCCCCATTAATGACAGGATTACCGAATGTATAACCGGGCCGGATTATTGAGCAATGCATCGAATACTGGTGTGATATGGCATAAAGAAACCTTTCGCTGGAAGCCTTTGTTGCACCATAATAATCCCGGGGTGGTGGTTCTGCCCCTGCTCCAGGGGGGGTATTCCCAACGGCAGCAGTAGATGATGTATAGATAAAGCGGGAAATTCCAAGTCTTGCTGCGGTCTCAAAGAGAAAGATAGAAGGGAAGGTATCATTCTTTAACATACTTGTTGCTAATTCTCCCCAACCCAGGGCAATATGGATAAATGCATCCTGGTCTTTCAGGTGTTCTTCTATTACATCGAAATCGGAAATAAGCCCGGGGACAAGAGAAATCCCGGGAAGTTTTTCAAGGGCAGGAACCTTCTCCGGATTACGGGCAAGTACTGTTATTGTGTGCCCGGAATCGGAAAGCCTCTTTGTCACATACGAACCAATAAAACCCATACCACCTGTAAGAAAAATGTTCATTCCTGCACTCCTTTATTTTATGAATACCACCCCATTTTAAATAACAATTGGGGTTCAACTTATATCGAACATGGTAAGTATACTATATTTTTTTTAAAACTAAAAGATTATAGGAATTGAAACACAAACTATACCAATACAAACCTGGGTCATTATATAATTAAACCAGAATACAACTTACTCAATAACTTTTAGGGGTGCGATTCCGAGAACTGGTTTTTGGCTAGTTAATGATTCTACAGATTAAAAGAGGTATTCAAACCCCGCATGTATGCGGACGGATTGTACGCAGGATTACCCGGATTGTTTTTCTACATAGTTTAGGTTTGTAATTCAGACCTGCTGTTTTTTGTTGACAAATTACTAATTTCTACCTAAACATTGTGACAGCGCGCTGTCACAATCCAGTATACTTTTTCATAACTTTATTAGTGTATTTATAATCATTATACTATATGCATGTTTAGTATTGCTTTATTTTAAAGCTAATTATTACCGATTTATTATTCGGTTTATGATATCATTATTACAGGTAAGCGGCTTAATCATTTTAATAGTTAAAATTCATCACGATTTATTTAAAATCATTATAATAAGAACTGCCCTATTAGGTAGTTCAAACACTGTAAAAATATTTTACCTTCATGGACAATATCAATTCCGGTCTCATTCAATTGCAAAAAAAAACAAAAATACAAACCTGAATTTATCACTATTTTAAGGGGTATTTCTTAATACGATTCCAGGATAAAATAGATCTGGAAGATAGTATAAAGAGTATATAAAAATGATATAATCAGGAGTAAAAAATGAAAAGAAAAAACTTTCTATTACAATTTTTGTTAATCACAGTTTTATTATTTTTTTCAGCCATTACAGCTACAGGACAGGCAGTTGTTTGCGGCGACGTAAATGATGATGGCACCACTGATATAGTCGATGCCCTCCTCACCGCACAATGTTATGTAGGCATCACCACCTGCCCGGATGCCGCAGCAGGTGATGTAAATTGCGATGGACAGATTGACATTGTAGATGCCCTGCTCATAGCTCAATTGTATGTAGGAACGATTACGGCATTGGATTGTTGTAATACAACATCAACACCAACATCAACACCAACATCAACACCAGAAACATCAACATCAACACCAGTCACCGGTCTGGTTGATTGTTCGTCAGCCCCGGAGTGGGATGCCGGGACCACGTATGACACAGCCGGCACCCAGGTGCGGTATAATGGCAATCTCTACGAGAATAAATGGTACACCTCTAACCAGAATCCCGAGGAGTATTCGGGCGAATATGATGTGTGGACACTGATTGGACAATGTGATCCCGCTCTTACACCAACACCTACCGCACCGCCCCCGACACCATCACCGACTCCTGATCCAAATAATACACCACTGCCGGGAACAGGAGCAGTCGAGTTCTCAAGACAAATGGGCATAGGCTGGAACCTGGGTAATTCGTTGGAATCCATGGGTCCCGGCGACGAAACAGCCTGGGGTAATCCTGTAGTAACACAATCGTTTATCAATGCAGTCAAGGCAGCCGGTTTCGATACTCTGCGTATCCCTGTTGCATGGAGTGTATTCACTAACGAGACCAACTACGTCATCGATCCTGCCTGGTTGAACCGTGTTGAAGAAGTTGTCAACTATGGTTTGAACGCAGGTATGTATGTCATCATCAACGAGCACTGGGACGGTGGCTGGTTGAATCATCCTTTCTACGACCAGCAGGATTCCCTGAACAACCGGCTTTCCATCATGTGGGACCAGATCGCAAGCCACTTCCGCGATTATGACTATAACCTGCTCTTTGCCGGAACCAACGAGGTCATGAATGACGGCGATTATGGTACACCGACCCAGGAATATGTGGATGTACAGAACAGTTTTAACCAGACTTTTGTAACCACGGTGCGTGCCACCGGCGGTAATAACGCTGGCCGCTATCTGATTGTCCAGGGTTTTAACACCAATATCGATCACACTGTCAACTTTGCCGTGATCCCGGATGATACGATTGCCGACCGCTTGATGATGGA
Source organism: Spirochaetales bacterium (assembly GCA_016935735.1). GTDB lineage: Bacteria > Spirochaetota > Spirochaetia > SZUA-6 > JAFGRV01 > JAFGRV01. The sequence goes on from JAFGQK010000128.1 coordinate 3,071, forward strand.
AGTGCATTACTATGATCCTTATAACTTCACGCTAAATACCTCAAGCAACATTACCGAGTGGCCGAGTACGGAAGAAACCTGGGCAAACGAAGAATGGTGTGATGGGCAGATGCAGAAGATGAGGGACCATTTTGTTTACCAGGGTGTTGCGGTGATTCTTGGTGAGTATGGTGTGGCTTCACGCCAGGGCGTTTCAGGATTTGAAACCTCACGGGTACGCTGGAACAAGTACATCACTGAATCAGCGGTTGCCAACGATATAGTTCCGATTTACTGGGACAATGGTGTTACCGGTGACACTGGATTGGGCCTTTTTAACAGGAACAATGGCAGCATCGTGTATCCTGATATTGTCAATGTCCTTGTTAATGCCCGATAATAAATAATCCCTGCTTTAATAAAAGGGCTGTCTGATACGTTTCAGACAGCCCTTTTTTATAAATCAAAAATAATCACAAGAAATTTAATATATCGGGGCGATGAGTCTATCATTTATATATATTTTTTTGCGGCCAGCTGCATTGGCAATAATAATCGTCTCCGCAGGCACATCACACTCCCCATCAGTATTATATCCCCAGCAGACCACAGTACCATCATTTTTTAATGCTGCTGTATGCGTACATCTGGCTGCAATAGCCGTTACTGATGATAAGCCTCGCGGTACATTACACTGAGTACTTCCGTTACTGCCCCAGCAGACTCCCGCCAATAAGTTCCTCACACACACTGTACTATTCAATTTCTCCATCCGTATGATTGGCCTTCCTGGTGGCATATCTTCTGAAGTCCGGTTTGTTAATAATTAAAACCTGTTCCATTATTATCCCCTTTCCAATTATGCACACTTACGCATAATTTATATATAAAATTATGTTAAAAGGGATTAGGAACAGGATTCAGCCTTTCGCCATTTCTATTTCCAGCTGTTCCTGGAGTTTGAAGAAGATATATTCATAAATCGCATTTTTTGCCTGCTCGTCCGGTTTATCCGAAAAAACAATCAGGTAATCATTATCCGTTCTTATAACACCTTCTGTTGCACTTAAAGAGTATTTTCTCTTTCCAAAAGTAATAATAAAATCAAATCTTTTCTTCATGGATTCTGGTCTTGTATTTTCAGGGAAACTGGCCAGTAATGCACATGAACTTATATCCCGGACTTTCCCTGTATACTGCTTATTATGAATCGAGAGGATTACCTGGATATTATCCTTATCTGAACAGCTTACCCTTACCTGTTTTCTTAATCCTTTTGCCCTTTTCTTTTCTATAAATTCTATTATTTCACTTAAATTCTCTTCTTTTACTTTTCTTTTACAGAAAAGGTATTCACATAATGCAGGTGCAACCTCATTTTCTTTCGGCTTTTCATGGGTTATAATGCCGATTGAAATACCCCTGGAATCAGGTATTCTTTTAATAGCATCAACATAACTCTTCATAACAAACGGCTTCGGTGTGTTGTCCCGGTTTATAAGAACAATGGAGTTCGGATATTCTTTTAATACTTTAAGAAAACCCTGAAAATTATCGGTAAGATAAACTTCATATTCCTTTCTTGAAATTGCCTTTGCATATTCTCTTATTCTTTCTTCGGGAAAAAGGAAAAACACCCGCTTGCCAAGATTAAAAAAATCAATTGCCTTGTTCAGTTTATTCACGAATTTCGTCATCTCGTTCAATTGTTTCAGAATGATGACGGTGGATTGTTTTGCTTCCTCATTCGTTACTGTCACTTTTGCAAGAATATCCAGGGTTTTGTTTGTCGCTTCATCGAGTTCGGAAGCTTCCTGGTTGATTTTTTCCACACTCTGTTTTATCGCTTCCGATGATTCAGAAACCGCTTTTGTTATCTCAAATATATTTTCCGTTGTTTCCTGGATTACCTGGGTTCCCCGGGACATCTCAATGGTTTTATTTGAGATTTCGATCCAGGTATCTGCCGCATTCTGTACTTCCGCATTTACCTCCAAAAGCGCTTTCCTGCTTCCATTACTTTCTTCCAGGGCAAGGGTCATGTTATTCACCTGGTCTTTTAGTAATGCCGATATCTCACCTGCGTTTTTCTTTGTTGATTCAACAAGCTTGATAATTTCATCCGCGATCACCCTGAATCCTTTACCCTGTTTTCCCGCGTGTGCTGCTTCAATTCCCGCGTTTATAGAGAGGATATTTGTCGAATCTGCAATATTATTGATAATTTCAATTATTTTAAGCATTTCCCCGGTACTCTCGTTTATCATTCTAATGATCTCTGTTGTTTTCCCGACCTTATCCTGCCCGATTTTCGTAATTCTTTTTAATTCCTCTGCCATTTTCTGCTTGTTAAAAGTTAAGCCGGTGATCTCCGATATCGTTTGTAAAAGCTTTTCCAGGGCTTCTGATGTCTGCTTGATTGTTTCCGCTTCCCTGTTTGTATGGTTCGCAAGGTCGATTATTGACCCGAGTATGAGTTTTGTCGAATTGGTGGCATCGTTTATCCCTTTACAGATGCCTTCCAGTTGTGTTCTTACATTTCCGATATTGACAACCTTCTGGATATACGAAATCATGAGGATCTGAATATTTTCCAGGGTGCTTTTGTTGATTTTTGTGGTGAACAGATTCTGTTTTATATCCCAGAAGACCTTTTTTATTTCCTGGAGTAATAAATTTAAATTGTATTCAAGGGCTTCCAGGCCCCAGCCGCTTTCCTTTTCATCAAACTGAAGATCGATGAAATGTGCCAGTCCTTTTTCTGTTCCTTCCTTTATTTTCCTGTTGATGATGTTAAGCCTCCGTGATCGCCCTGCACAGAGAATAAACTCGAAAATAAAAACAATAAGGAGTAAACCGGCCAGGATAATGGAGAGAATAAAGGAATTGATAAGCAGGATAGTGAAAAAAAGCAGGAGAATAAGGACCAATTCGAGTAGTTGTAGTGTACTGGTGGTAAATATTCTTTTTTTACTTCCCATATACGAACAATAGTAAAACCCGGTACATCAGTCTTATCCTTTCCCATTTTCGTCTGGCTAAAGAATAAAACCAGGGTTATGTGTATCAAATTCTATGAATAAATCAATAAAAAATCAAGGTTTAGAAATTTTTCTTGACTTATATTTGCAAGTCAAATTACAATAAATAGTATAATTTTCGGTATTTATCTGTAAATAAAAGAAAGGGAGGAATTGTATGAGTGATAATGTTGCGGAAGTCCCGGAATCAAGTGCCAATACTGAACCAGTAAAATCAAAACAGTCCAGTGCAGTTTTAAATATTCTTATGATTATTATCGGACTTTTTTTTCTGTCCAAAGGAATCCTGGAGTTGCTTACCTGGCTTAAAATCATCCCGATCCCGGACTGGCTTAAGACGGTGTATTCCAAGCTGAATGATAAGGACTTGACCAGTGCACTTTCTTTTCTCGGGACCCAGGGGATTATCACTGCGACCCTCGGATTCTGGTCATTTGTCGGCGGAATACTTCTATTTAGCGAGCAGGAATCCGGCTGGGGTATGGCAGTGGTGATTTTAAGTACCATTGTTATTATGGGGGCTGCATCAATTATAAACTGGATCATGAATCCGTCATCCTTTGAACTGCTATACTGGCCCAACTGGATTACCATTATTACCGCGGTTATCGGATTCTTCGGTTTTTTCTACCTGCTTTTAACGAAAAAGCGGTATAATTGACAGGGATGGAGTTTTTCCCCCGGAAATAGATTTCGATTGCCGGCTCTTGACACATTCACTCTCCCTGTACCATTATAAGGGTGTTAATAATTTAAAGAATGGGTAACCTATGCCAGAAAAAGAAAATCTTAAAACATTTGTCATCGATACGAATGTTCTTATTCATAAACCGGATGCAATTCTTTCTTTTCGCGATAATGAAGTGGTCATCCCGCTCTGGGTCCTGGAGGAACTGGATAACCTGAAATCCGCGGGCGGTGAAAAGGGACGGAATGCACGGCGGGCTGTCCGGTTTCTTGATGAAATGGGGAAAAAGGGTTCCCTTAACGAAGGGGTGATGATGGAAAACGGATCGATCCTTAAGATTGAACTGTCGTATGATTCCAAAATACCCTTTGGATTCAACCTGGAGAAACCGGATAACAAGATACTGTTGACTGCCGTGTCCCTTCACCAGCAGGGGAAACGGGTCTTTTTTGTATCAAAAGATATTAATGCACGGGTAAAGGCGATCACCCTGGGACTCAAGGCAGTGGATTATGAAAAGCAGAAAGTGGACATCAGTAATCTCTACACCGGTGTAAAGGAACTGGATGCATCGGAACACATTATAAAGGAATTAATCGCAGGTGGGGAGGTTGAATGGAAGGAACCCCTTTACCCGAACCAGTATGTCATTTTCCGGCAGGCTCATGATGAACAATCGTATATTACACGGTATAAAAAAGAAATAGACAAGCTGGTGCTTGTAAAAAAACCGCGAACCAGGGTATGGGGCATAAAACCGCTTAACCCGGAGCAGATGATTGCCTTTGATCTCCTGCTGGACGATAATGTCCCGCTTGTTACCCTGGTGGGAAAAGCAGGAACAGGCAAAACACTGTTGTCAATAGCTGCGGGATTAAAGAAAACACATGATACTGAAATTTATTCACGGCTGCTTATTTCCCGTCCGATAGTCCCGATGGGAAAGGATATCGGGTACCTTCCCGGCGACAAAGAAGCAAAACTGAAGAACTGGATGCAGCCGCTTTTTGATAACCTTGAATATATCATAGGGAGCTATAAAAAGGCGAATATTACCACTATCCAGGAGCTTGTAAGCCAGAATATTATTGAAATCGAAGCCCTTACCTATATAAGAGGCAGGTCGCTCCCGCATCAGTATATTATTATCGATGAAGCCCAGAATCTTTCCCCACACGAGGTAAAAACAATCGTGAGCAGGGCAGGGGAAGGGACAAAGGTCGTGCTTACCGGGGACCCGTTCCAGATCGATACGCCGTATCTTGACTCCAACTCCAATGGATTAAGCTACCTGGTGGAAACATTTAAAAGCCAGCCCCTTGCAGGTCATATAACCCTTGTAAAGTCCGAAAGAAGCAGCCTGGCAGAACTGGCCGCTGAAATGTTGTAAGAACGTCTTCACCTGGGGGGGAATTCGAAAACAGGCAAAACTACTTGACATAAAAAATAGAACCACTTAAATACACGGAAAACACTGAATGAAGAAGAAG
>JAFGQK010000129.1 GCA_016935735.1 Spirochaetales bacterium
AAATCTTGTTATTTTAACAAGATTTTAAGCAAAATAGATAAACGTTGGCCGCCAGGTTAATGAGACCAGTATAATAAAAAGAACCTGAATAGCTTGTTAATTGGGTTGTGGGCTTAAGCCTTCGTTATGCTATTACATAGTTATTGACGATAAAAAATCATGTCAAATGTTCGGCAAAATCGGATTCACTCCTTCTACTCTCTGATTTTTCCCGGCAATACCGGGACTGATGATACGCCAGCCTGTCATGTTCATCAATATCTAAAGCACTCCACGGATAAACCACCCATTTATTCTCCACATCACTGCCGCAGAAGTAAAGAATTTTCTGCGGGAAATCGGCATTCTTTGTCTTTATTTTATTATGAATCACTGCTATTGCAACCTGTGCCGGATCATGCCGGAGTAATTCATTCAAACAAAAAACAAGAGTTGTTCTTGAATCATCTATCTCATCGACTAAAAGGATTTTTTTCCCTTTTAATTTTCTTTCCACTTCATCTATCCACTGTATCTTTTTCGGACTTTCCGCAGGCTTGTTATTTTCATTATAATACTGGATTCCAACAGTAAAAATAGGTCTGTTAATGTAGGTCTTAACAATACGTGCAGGAATAAACCCTCCTGTACCGATAGCAACAATAACATCAAAAGAATAACCGGCAGTATTGATTTCCCGGATAATCTTCTGTACCAGTTTATGGATTTGTTGATAGGTAAAGTATAACTTATCTTCCATATATGTATATATTTATACCATAGTTTATTCATAAAAATCAAGATTTTTTATAAAAATAGCAATAAGTTTGCATTTTCATACTTGAAATAAAACATCTGTCCTATCATACTGACAGGGAAATAAACATATAGTGAATTCTAAAGAACGATGTATTCAACATAAGTTGAATCCCAATTATTATTTCAAGGCTTAAATAAGGTGGTTTATCATGATTGAGAAATACTATAATCCCCTGATAACGATGTATGACCGGCTTAATACATGGAAGCAGTTCAGAAAGGATATCGATACAAAACTAAGGCTGTTTTACCTTGAATGCAGGCAAAACCTGGAATTACTCTCTATCCTGAATTTAGAACCGGGAAATGACGAGATTCATTACGATGACCAGGATTATAACACAATTATCGAGCAGTTAACCACAGTAATTCTCGAGATGATTTTCCTGGAAGGAAAGAAGAATAAATTCTATGAAGTGTTAAGAAAGGTTATCGATACAGAAGAGGACGAAGAGGATACCATGGATGAAAATATAAGCAGAAAGAAAAAAAGTCTTATTCAAGCCTGTGTTTATCTATATGTAAAAATAACAACACTAAAAAAGATAGCTAAGATAGAAAAAAAAGGGAAAGCCCTTAAAAAGATATATTTTCGTACAAGGGTGAATAATATTCAAAATAATCTGGTAAATATCGTTAAAGCCTTAAACCAGCATAAGGAGATAAAGGAAATTACCTCTGAATGACCATTCTTCTCATATGCCAGATAATATCGCTTTTCATATCTTCCGATTCCATTATTTCTTTTAATTCACAGGATATTTTTTTCCGTTCATCTTCCAGGACGGTATTCAGGACATATCCCTCTTTTTCCCAGATTGATATTGCATTGGAATAGAACCATGATGCGGCTCTCCTGTTGCTTACCGGTAGAATATCGCATGTATTGTGAATAACCCTGCCTTTGAATTTCATGGTCGATAATGCTTTGCCAATAAACAGTTGAGCACCGCGGGAATTGACCAATGCATCATTTATTGTAAGATATCTTTTAAAAACAGCTTTCCGGGTTATAACATCTTCCACTTCATCAATAAGAATTTTCCCGTTTTGATTCAATTCTTTTATCCATTTGTTCACGACAGAAAGGACACCGGAAAGATGTGATAATAAAAAACGGCAATACAGTATATCGGCTTTTACAGGAAATGGTGTTTTTGTTACATCATGTAAATAAAATTTCAAATGAGTATAGTTCATTCTGGCAGACTTAATATAATTTTCAGAATTATCCAGTCCGATAAGAGTATTGCAATCTATGATTTCACTTAACATTTTTGTCGTGAAACCCGGACCGCACCCAAGGTCTATAACTGTATGAATATCATTATCCAGATACCTTTTTATAAAGCTTTTTGCCGCAGGATTAAAAAAGCCTGCCATATTTTTTAGTCTTTTTTCATTAATGATATCGGTACCGAAGGTATAGTTCATATTCTGTCAAATCCTATAAGAATTTCTCACTATTGGCAACACCGATAAACCGTAAAGAAACTATCCGGGCAATCTTCCTTTTGATTTCCTCCTTTCCATGTGTTATCATTTGAATTATGAAACAATTGCCGTATTTCCTTATTGTCATCATCCTTTTTTTTTCATTACCGGGATGCAGCACGTCGAAAGGAAGTCTTTTTAAGGATACCCATGAATCGGATAAACGAAAAGACCATTCCCCTGCTCTATCAGATGACGATGATCCGTATTATCCGGAAGATGATGAATATGAAAAAGCAGAAGGTCTCTATGTAACTTCTTCTCCGTATGGTGCAACAGTGTATCTGGATAACAAGTATTACGGGACAACACCTCTCTGGATACCCGATATTAAAACAGGGAACTATATGCTGGCAATTACTTACCCGGGGTATTATTCACATAATGATTGGATTTATTACCCCGGTGGTTATATAAAATACAATGCAACCCTTAAACCTGTTACAGGATATCTGGATTTATCTGTTTCCCCGCAAGATGCATCTATCTCCTTTAATGACAGAATCATTTCCCGGGGGATAACAGAACTCCGGGTCGGTACATACGAACTCCATGTCAGGAAATTCGGCTATAAAGATGCATATAGAACAGTGACAATTGATGAAAAAACGACGACTTCCGTAACTGTCGTACTTGAAGAAGCTTCCTTTTCCCTTTCCAACCCGGGAGTAAGCAGGAAAATATTTAATCCGATGAATCCCGGTACCCTGGGAAATACGGAAATTTCTTTTTATGTTACCAGTTCCGGGAACGGTACTCTTGCGGTAATAGATAAAAATGGGAGTGAGGTGTATTCCCGGACATTTCCCATGTTTCAGACATGGTATCAGTACTGCACCTGGAATGGTAAAACGCAGAATGGGGTAATCTGCCCGGATGGAGAATATACGATAAGTATAAAAGCAATAGCAGAAAAGGACGGGGAAATTCACTCGCTTTATACCACGGTCAGGATTGACAGGAGTATCACTATATCATATAGAAGTATGTGGAATGGAGTGACCGGACTTATGTATGTAAGTACACCGGATGTACTCCCCGGTTCAAGTTTCCAGATTTCCACCCTTTTTTCTGCACATATTGAAACATATAACGGGCAGCTTTTAATGAGAGCCCCGTCCCAGCTTTCCGTCCGGTTCGGTCCAGGAAGTAGTACCGAGGTGGATATTCTTGCAACGATTATCTTAATTGATGCGGATTTCTTTCCTTATAGTATCAGTGCAGCGGTAAAATACCAGACGCTGAAAACCAGGGGAACTATCAACATACAATCTGCACTTTATGCAAAAGCAACATTTCATTATGGTACGGGTGCAGATACTCTTTCCAATTTTACCGGTCTTTCTCTTGGTGTCCCTTTCCAGGCAGCTGCTGGTTATTTTTCTTTGATTTTAAGCCCGGAGATAATCATTTCCCCCTTTAAAGTGACTTATGCTCCTGATTATGATAAAGATATAGCCCTTACCGTGTGGGGATATGGCCGGTGTGGCATTATGTTTGATCCCGGTACCATTATTACCGGGATTTCCTGTGCAATCAGGACAACCCCATTCGGCGGGAAGGAGGCTTTCGGTATTCACTATCCTCTTCTTGGTGCGTATGAATTACATATGATGGTTCCCGATTCAAGCCTCTTTTTATCATGTATTGCAGGAACAGAGTTTGAATCAGCAGATAATTTCTATATAATGGGCGGCTTTGGTGTGGGGTTTATTTACTAAAAAATATTAATCCTTTATCCAAACAAAACAAATCTTATCAATACATATAACCCGAATGTGCCTGCAATAACAAATAATACAGGTTTAATTAAACCAACCAGACTTTTGAAAAGCCTGGTTTTGAAATATTCATTGGTAACAATAAAACAAACGTGAACAGGGGAAAGCATCATTCCCATATACCCGGCACCATACGCAAGAAGGATAGCGGACAGGTAACTCCCTATCTGCGGTTCAAAACCAATAATATTGATTACAATAGGAAAAGCCGCGCCTACAAAACCGATTGCAAGACCGGAAGCAAGACCTGCAATGAATGGAATAATAACCACAATAGCGATAAGAGGAATACCCAGGGTATTCAACTCCATCCTCATGGTTTCCACGAGGAGTACCCCACCGGGCAGTTCTGCTTCGATAAATGCCCCGTAAAGCCGGACCATGGCAACAAGAATTACAAGACTGTATGTCCGTTTGGATAAGATAATTTTCCTCCATGTGCGGAAATCCAGGGGTCTCATTACCTGGAGAAGGATAATTGCCAGAATAATCCCGATACACATCGGGATATAGCTATTGAAACTGGCTACAACCGGGAAAACAATCCTGATTCCTATAGTGCTGATGATAATTAATACGGGAAAAATTATTTTCAGAAACTGTATGATCGAAACATTTCTTTTATCATCCGGGGAATAAGGGATATTCTGTACCTTTCTTAAAAAAAATAAATACCCTGCAATAACAGCCAGTATACTTAATGGAAGCTGCAGAAGAATGAACTGCCACATCGGAAGTTGTGTGATTTCTATTGCCAGAAGTACCCCCGGATAAATTGGCCACCAGTATTCCCACACATGCCGGAACCAGTAATTGATTTTTGTTTTAAGTTCCGGGGACAACTTGTTTCCCGTATCACAATCGTCTACCAGTGGCGCAGAAAAGAGTGCACCTCCAGGCATGGGAAGTAAACCGATTATTGCAGGAAGCAGGGCTAAGGAGCCCCGCTTAGTTGTCATTGATTGTACCATGGCAACCAGTTCCCTTATTATTCCCGTTTCCGACATCTGGGAGCTGAACACAATAACAAGAAATATGGTAATCAAAAGAAAAAAAAGGTTTACTGATATCAATCTCTGAAGACTGATGCTGCCAATTGCAGATAAAGAATGTCCTGACCAGAAAGCAAGGATGATTGTTCCAAAAAGGACAGAGATAATGAGATTTTTGCATAAACGGTTTAAAATCAGTATCCCGGCCAGGGAAAAAAGAACCTTTATGAGAACAGGTATTTCAATAAGAAAAGAAATAATGATGTAAATGTTCATAGATGTACGTGATTGTATAATAAGTATATTGATTATTGCAAGACATAATTTTCAAGATAAAGATTCTTTAACCAGCATAGAAACCGATTTTATTGAAAAATATAATAAAATATACTATCATAAAAAAGGAGATAGATGTGCAAAAAATACTTTTGGTAAAAATGGATAAGAATTTAGGCAATAAAATAGCTACAAACATTTCTTCGAAATTTGATTATGAATGCGAAACAGAGCCAACACTCGCTTTAGCAAAGCAAAAAATAAAAAAAAATAATAATTTCCTGCTTATCATATTCAGATTGGATATTCTGGAATCCAAGAATAAAAAAATAATTGATTTCTTAATAGCTGTTACTATCCCTGTTATTCTGGTTACCGATGGCATTGATGATAACCTGTGGGATCAAATAAAGCAAAAAAATGTTATTGATTATATAATTAAGAGTAAAAATGATTTACAAACTATTGCCGATATTGAACATATCATTCACCGGGTTAGAAGAAATCAAAATATAACAATATTAATTGTAGATGATTCAAAAATATCCAGGATGTTGATTAAAGAATTATTATTAACCCAAAGATTTATTATTCTGGAAGCGAGTAATGGCAGGAAAGCTCTGGAAGTACTAAAGAAAAATACATCAATAAAACTGATAATTGTTGATTATAATATGCCGGAAATGGATGGTTTTGAATTGACTGCATCAATTCGTGAACAATATTCTAAAGAAGAAATGGCAATAATCGGTATTTCTGCATATGGGGCAGGTATTGTTTCTGCAAAATTCCTTAAACAGGGCGCAAATGATTTTATTTTAAAACCATATTCAAACGAAGAGTTCTGCTGGAGAATTAATCAGAATCTTGAAATGCTGGAATATATAGATATAATCAGGGAGACTGCCAATATTGATTATCTTACAAATCTTTATAACCGGCGTTATTTCTTTGAGCTGGGAAGAAAAATGTTTGCTAATGCAGAAAGAAAAAATATAAACCTGACAATCTCCATGATTGATATAGATAATTTCAAATCAATCAATGATTCATATGGGCATGATTTCGGTGATACCGTAATAAAACAGATAGCTGCCATTTTAAGGAGCAGGTTCAGAAAGACTGATATTATCGCGAGGTTTGGGGGTGACGAGTTTTGTGTTTTAGGGATCAATATGGGAAAGGAAAATGCGGGCTGGATTTTCGAAGAAATCCGGAAAATTATTAGCGAAAAAAAGATTTCAATTATTGAAAATATGCCGGAAATAACCGTTTCAATTGGTGTAATAACAAAAATCGTTGCTACTTTTGAAGACACAATAAAAAAGGCTGATATACTTCTCTATAAAGCAAAAAAAGCCGGACGGAATTGTGTAATGATTAAGTAAATAATTATCTGTTAAGGAGGTATGGAATGGAAGACCTTAATGCTGAACTTAAAAAGAAAAAAGAACGGCTGGCAGAATTGATTAAATCGCGTTCAAAAACCACCTGCTCATTAACCTACTCTTCAAAAGCAGATGTGGACAGAGAAACAGAGATAGAAGAATTGGAAGAGGAAATAGAGGCTCTTGAATGAAAGTTGCAATGAACTTTCATCCTGATAATCAACAGGGTTACTCATAGTACCCAAAAAGGTTTTTAAGAAAGTGAAATCAGGTACCAGGTAATAAGAGTTAAAAGGGTAATAAAGAGAAGAATCCCTCCAATAATATAAAACCAGGGGGGAAGGATAATAAGGGGCTTTTTCTTTTTTGAAAGGATAAAAGCCTTATTTCTTCCAGTATTCCTTTTTGTCTTTGCTGTTTCATTATTCAGGTATCCACATTTTGGACAACCGGGGAGGAATTCTTCCGGAATACCGGTATACCGGCACGATGGGCATACTACAGCGGTAAAAAACCTGCCGCAATAGGGACACCGTTGGGCATTGGGTGATACTGTTTTGCCGCACGATTCGCAGAGAAAGAGTGATTTCATAACTTGCTATTTTATTACCTCTTTTTATTTTTGTCCAGTGTGTATTGCTGTATTATTTAACCGGAATGATAAAAGAGATCATCACACATCGAAAAAACTCATTATTTCATTTTCATCAAATGATTTAAAGATTCTTTTCTCACTCATCACAATGTTGTTTACGAGGTTTTCCTTTTTATTCTGAAGCTGGATTATCTTTTCTTCGATGGAATCCTTTACAATTATTTTAAATGCTATTACTTTTTGTTTCTGGCCAATCCGGTGAGTCCGGTCAATAGCTTGTTTCTCTATTGCGGGATTCCACCAGGGATCAAAAAGGATAACATAATCTGCTGCTGTTAAATTTATTCCGAGACCCCCTGCTTTCAGACTCAGGAGGAAAACCGGAATATCCCTGTTTTCCTGGAAGCGTTTGATTTCTTGAGACCGCTTTTTTGTAGAACCATCAATATAGGCATATGGAATATGATTCATCTTTATATATTCCTCCAGTTGTTTTAATACCTGGACAAATTGGGAGAAAATAAGGACTTTATGATCCTCGCCCAGGATCTCATCCAGCATCTCTTTTAACAGATCGAATTTGCAGGAATTGATATGGGCATACTGGGAAGATACTAAAAAAGGAAAAAGCACCATTTGCCTGAGCCGGAGGAGGGCTTCGATAATCTCGATTGAGGATTTTCTTATCCCTTTCTGCCGGATTGTTGCCTTTAATTTTTCTTTATAGTACCGGCTTACTTCACTATATGCTTCTCTCTGTATTATATCCATTTCCACATATTTATAAATAATTTCTTTTTCCGGAAGATCATCAATCACCTCTTCTTTTTTCCTCCGGAGAATAAAAGGATACACGATTCTCTTAAGCTTTTCCGATGCATTGTTATCTTTATATTCTTCTATAGGTTTTGTAAATTTTTTCTTAAAATCATTATAAGATCCCAGGATACCGGGATTAAGGAATTCCATCTGTGCCCATAATTCAAGGGTGTTGTTTTCTACAGGTGTCCCTGTTAATGAGAGTTTGTGTTTTGCCTTTAAAATCCGTACAGCCTTGAATGTTTTGGAAAAAATATTCTTGATACTCTGCGATTCGTCCAGGATAAGAAAATCATAAACCATTGCAGAGAATATCTCAATATCATTTCTTAATGTATGATAACTGACAAGAATAATATCAAAATCATTATAATCTTCTATATTCTGCACCCTCTTTCTCCCTGCATGTCGTATAAACCTTAAATCCGGTGCAAAACGCGTTATCTCACTTTCCCAGTTTGCGAATGTTGTTACAGGAATAACAAGCAGGCAGAGTCCAAGTTCTTTATTTTCTTTTAGTTTTTCAAGTAATGCAAGAGTTTGAATCGTTTTCCCAAGCCCCATATCATCTGCCAGACAGCCATTCACTTCTGTCTGGCAAAGAAAATGAAGCCAATTATATCCTGCTTTCTGATAATTTCTTAAGCAAGCAGGAAAATGTTCCGGTAACGGATATTCGGGGATAGTGTTAATATTCTTTAATTTTGTAAAGAGTGAATAGAAGTAATTTATTTCCTTATTTTCTATTGTTGCATTATCATTATAGAGGGTTTCAATTACAATGAAATTCAGTTTGGAAAAACGTAAGGTGTTTTTTTCTTTATGACATAAGGTAAGTAAAGCCTGAACTTTCTCACAATCTTCCTTATTTAAGAGAAGATATGAATCCCCTATTTTCCCTATTCCATGGTGAAGATCCTCTGAATTAATGGCTAATTGATATTTTTTTCCATCAATATCATAATAATAAATATCCAGGTCAAACCAATTGATACCTGTCGTTATTCCGAATTTAAAACCGCCTGCACGCTTCTTTACGGTTTTATCTTTTCCTATCCTGATCCGGAACCCCTTTTCAATGAATATATTGCCGAATTCTTTCAGAAAAAAGCTTACACTGCATTCTATCTGATATCTTGCAGGATTTCCTCCATATAAATTATCAGCAATATAATCCTTAAGATAACCAGAGATGGATGCCAGAATAGTATCCTCTGCCCTGCTGTTTTTTCTTATAACGATAATATTATTCCCGGTCTGGTTATGAATAACAAATCCGTCTTCCCTGCTATAACTTATTTCATTACCCTGGTAATCAAAGGTAATCTGTATATCAACCCAGCCCCCGAAAAGTGTTCTAATTATAATAACAGGGACAGGGGACACATCGATTATTTTAATAGATTTTGCACTAAACCGGATATCCACATTATTTCCAAGTGATTGAGGAAGACTGGTTTCCATGAACTTGATATCAGATGGTGTAAAAAAAGGATTCTTTTTTATAATAGTGGAAATAAAGTATGCATAGTCCGGGTTATTTTTTATATAAAAGAATGAGCCGTTATTTGACAGCACAGCAAAAATCATTCCTGTATTCACCGGGTAATGTTCACAGGTTTTTGTTGAAGATGTTTTACTGTCCCCCTGAAAGGTAATGACCGGGGTAAAATAGACATCATCCATTCTCATTTCCGTTAATTCAAAGGTAAGAGTGGTCTTTGTTATTTCATACATTTCTACCGGTATTGTTCTATTATGATTTGTATAGAAGAGTTTCAAATCATTATCATTTATAAAGTCATTAATGTATCCAAAAAAATCATCTTTATTTTCATCCCGGTTCAGAAGCATGGAAAGGATATTTTCTGCCTTACCCATAGAATGATACTTTTTCCTGTGCGAAAAATTATAAATCATTCCCCTGGTACCATCCTTTTTTATATACTGAAGCGCCGGCGATATGATAAAATAAAAATTATTCTTTAACTCTGATCGTTGTTTTTTTATTTTAAACACAAGTTCCCAGGATCGTCCGTCATCAATCTTTGTGTGATGCAAGTGTTCTGTGAGTGTGTCAATAAAATGCTGTACCGGAGGGGAAGGAGGATTTTCAAAATGAAGGGGAATTATTTTTTCTTTTTGTCTGGTATCTTCCGGAGTTGAGTTTGTTCCTATTCCCATTTTATTATTAAAATACCGGATTAAAACCGCTGCTATATGTTTGCACCTGCTCCAATAAGGACAATTACACTTTGCTTTTATGACTTCATCATTTTCATCCAGTATAATATCAACATTATAACTCTTATTTTTTACAGAATCCTGTACTACTGCATGAATTCCCCTGTTATCAGTAATAAATTCTTTTATTGCATCCTTGTTATAATAATGAAGTCCCCGTTCATAGATGAGTTTTCCTACATATTTTAATACCTGCGGATACCGCATATAATACTATAACCTTTTTTAACATAAATATAAACAAAGGTCTTTCCTTATATAACATAATGAAATTTTACCTGTTAAACAATACTTATAAATCTTCCGGGGTTGGGATATCTTTGCAGAATATAGTGGTAAAATAAAACTCTTCGTACATACCTGTCGATTTCTCGAAAAAACAGGTAGTGAGATCGAATGAATACTCTTTCATTAATTCCGAATATAAAGGTTCAGGTAATGTACTCATGTTAAGTGAACATTCGATACTCCGGGGACGGGCAGCAATGATTCCTGCAAGTATGATAGTTTTCTTCCCTGCTTCCCATAAATAAATCTTTCCATCACCGGAATTCGGGTGAATGTTGAATTCCAGAGTATACGTATTGGATTCCTCTTTCTCCCGGTTTTTATAAAGGTAGAGAAAGATAATAAGACCTTCTGCAATTGGCGATTGTGTGGTAAAGTGGAAATAGAGAGTAGTGGGAACAGATAAAGCTTTTATTTCCTCAAGCTGGGTTCCATTGTGTCTCCAGTAGAAGGACCCCTGTATTTTACAGACTTCCATAACCCCATTTAATTCAAGGTTATAATAATAGGGATTATAATAAGATGAAAAACGTACAAGCAGGGGTATCTTTTCCCAATCCTTAAAATTACTATCGATGGTAATAAGTGCGGTATCGTTTAGTTCGTCCTTTCCCGTTGTATTATTCTGTGAGTAAAGAGGAGATATACAGAAAAGAAAAATAGGGATAAGACTTTTCAAAAAAAACTTCTTCATATATTCCATATCGGTGTAAAAAAGGGTTTACTACAGTTTCAGGTAAAAATAAGCCCTTTATTTAAAGTATATAATAACAGCAAATAAGTCAACTCAAGAGGCCAGATGGGTGCGAACGCCATAACAGGTTTTAAAAACCACGGAACACACTGAATACACAGAAATAAAAGACCGAAAATAAAATAATGAAAG
>JAFGQK010000130.1 GCA_016935735.1 Spirochaetales bacterium
CGGTGTAATTCGTCAAAATCCGGGAAATCTGTGTTAAAATTCTCTTTTTATACCTTGAATACAGCCATTTTCCAATCAAATTTAGAAAAGCTGCAACGAAGTTGAAGCATATTCTAACTTCGTTATGATTGGTGTAACACTTACAAAAAGCCTGTAATAATACATTTGTTTATATACAATTACGGAAATAATGCATTTGCAGTTTTTAATTTATCGATGACGTTTTTTATCTTTTCTACGAGAGAATTTTTATCTTATTTGTTGCAGATTTCTTCTTACTCTACTTTCTGCATTCGCTTCGTCCAGTTTATTGCTGATGTATAAAGGGTTAATTACCATTGGCCGTGGGCATTTTCGAGGCATTGATAACCACTGCCTGCGGGCTTGCAATCGCTATTGTGGCAATAGGTTTCTCTTTTCTTCCATTAAATAATTTGTGGAGCTATGTTCTTCTTTGATCTGTTTCGGCCTTCGCTTTCTTGTAAAATCTGGCCGGAACAGGGGGGGCTTCTTCATCAACCGCATTCCAATTTATTCGAAATGATGTAAGGAATCCTTCCCTGTCTTTTAATTTATCCAGCCCCAGGTCCAGATGTTCCTCCAGTTCCCTGCGTAACTGCCCGTATTTGACCGCTGCTGTTTTATGCCGGGTTGCAAGTTCGGAAGACCGGTAAAAAGTCTGTATTGCAACAATTATTGCAGAAGCAATCACAAAAACACCGATAATAATCCGGATCCAGATATATGTTGTCTCTTCCCCTGTCTTTTCTGATAGCTGGGAAAAGACCGCAGTACCGGAAACAGCCGCAGTTATTGTAGCGATTATTCCCAATCTGAAATTGACTTTGTCGTATTGTCTGGCAGCTTCCCAGTGCCCCCGGTGAAGCGTCATAAGTGAACGAAGCCAATCCTTTACATAATCAACCATACTTTGTTGTTGATTTGCCATTTGTATCTCCTCCTTTTATTACATCTTTATTCAGAATTCTTTCTTCATTCATTCTTTCCGCCAGGAAAAATCAACCCCCGGTTAATCCTGTAACCATAAAAAAACCGGCACCCATCCGGACGCCGGTTTGTGCCGCCGATCAGAATCGAACTGATGACACGAGGATTTTCAGTCCTCTGCTCTACCGACTGAGCTACAGCGGCTTGTGT
Source organism: Spirochaetales bacterium (assembly GCA_016935735.1). Lineage (GTDB taxonomy): Bacteria > Spirochaetota > Spirochaetia > SZUA-6 > JAFGRV01 > JAFGRV01. Next base: position 1,159 of record JAFGQK010000130.1, read on the forward strand.
TTTTAAATATAATGGGAAAAAAAAGGAAATGTCAATACCGTATGAAAAAAAATAAAAAAATATCTATTAATTTTCCTGTAGTGCAATCTTTTTTTCTCCCGGATTCTTATCCGTTTCCGGGAACATCCATTTGAATGCCTCCAGGATAGTGCTGCGAAGGCTTAAAATCTGTATATTATTCTTGTTTTTTTCGATTCTTTCCGTAAGTTCGTTACGTGTATGATTTTTTCCATATTCTTCTTTTGCTAGATCAAGGGTGTTTTTAAGCCTTTTATTATCATTACAAAGGCTGTTCAGCATATAAAGGGCTAAAAGATAGATAATGGCATCAACATTTGGAAAAAGAAGGGAAGAAAAGGTGGTAATTGCCTCATCCCTTTTTTTCTGCTGCATTAAAATAATACCATAGTCCCATGTTATCCAATCCCTGTGTTTAAGCTTTTGATCCTGGAGAAGATATTTAAAAAAAAGCTCCGATTCCTCCGGGGTATCGGCAATAAGATATGGAATACTGAAACGCAAGGAATAGAAAGATACAAGAAAGGGCTTCTGCTTTTTTAGAAATCCGGCAAGCTTTTTGATACCCTCACTGTTGGAAGTACAGAGATAGGTATTAAGAAGAATCTTAATTGAGCGCTTTGAAATGATTCTTCTGTGATATATCCTGTTTTCAAGATAATTGATAAGCCCATACCAATCTTCATTTTCCAGAAGACGGAAAAATTTCCAATTTATGATAAAATAGACATTAAAAACAATGAGTAGTACAAGAAAAAGAGACAGGGCAATCCAATATTTGGAAAATACAAGAAACAAATTGTCCAGGCCAAATATGAATACAGGCATTAAAAAAAAGAAAAGGAATGAAAAAGCAATAACAATGTTAAAAACTATAAAAATTGATTTAAATTTCATTCAAAATCTCCTATAATTATCATAAGGAGTATAAACACTTTTATTCATACCGTCAACCGGAGGATTTTAAAAAATGAAAAGTATATCAGTAGCCGGCCTGATGCCGCATTCTTTTTTCACATCCCCAGTATATCTTGATAAAGGATATATCATCCTTTCACCAGACACCCCGGTGACAACAGACCTTATAAACCGTTTAAAACTGTGGAACTACAGTTATATTTTTAGTGAGAAAGATCCATCTATTGGTCCCCAGGAAGGTCTTTCAGAAACGAGTATAATTCAGGAAGGAGTACTGGATCACACCATCCAGGAGCAGGAAAAACAACAAAAAATCATGACTTTTTATTTTGATCTTATTCAATATCTGGATGCCTTTATAAAAGACTTTATGAAAAAGAATGAACTGGATATGACAGGAATAATCGGTAAAGTAAAAGAAATTATTTCTATTATGAAGGATGATAAGGACTTCCTGCTTCATTTTACCGCAAAAAAGCATCCTGTGGATAATTATCTTATTCCGCATGCAGTAAATTCCACCCTTATTGCATTAGGGATCGGGGATTACCTGAAACTCCCCGCTCACAAACTCATTGACCTTGGAGTCGCCGGGCTTCTCCATGAAATAGGGATGACCAAAGTACCGCCGGGTCTTATTATGGGGAATAAGAATCTTTCTGCAGAGGAGAAAAAAACAGTAATTTCTCATACTCTCTGGGGATACAGAATCTTAAAAAACTTCTCTGTACCGGATAATATTGCAGCAGTTTCATTAGAACACCATGAACGGACAGATGGAAGCGGGTATCCGAGGAAACTGAAAGGGGAAACGATTTCTCTTTACTCCAGAATCATCGCAGTTACCTGTTCATATGATTCCAGTGTTTCCAAACGCCCATACAAAAATCCTGTGGATTCACATAAGGCATTACTTTACCTTTTAAGTACCCAGAAAGCACGATACGATGACCAGGTATTAAAAGCCCTGGTCTATACACTATCGATCTTTCCCCTTGGCACCTATGTCCTCCTTTCAAATAATACAAAAGGTATGGTTTATCGTACAAATCCGGTAAACCCGAAATCTCCTGTTATCAAACTGGTCAGTGATGAAAACGGAAGAGAAATTCAAAAACCCATTTATATTGAAATTTCCAAAGAAAAGGAAATATCTATTGTCCGTACCTTAACACCGGAAGAATTTCAGGTATAATATGAAAGCAGCTTCGCCATTTATAAAAATAAACCTGTCTACCGGTAAAATAAAGGAATATCCCCAGGGTATAGCGGTGAATGAAATTATTAAAACAGCCGGGTTCCCGGAAACAAATTACCCGGTTATTGCTGCAAAGGTGAATAATACCATTACCAGCCTTTCTTACCGCATCGTTGTAAACAGCACCATCGAACCAATTACCCTTATATCACGGACAGGAACAAATATTTACCGGCGTTCTCTATGTTTTCTCCTTCATCTTACATCCAGAATGATCTTTCCGCAGCGCCGCCTGGTAATCGGTCATTCCCTTGGAAAGGGATATTTCTACTATTTTGATGGGCTTGAAGAAATTCCGCAAAAGGATCTCGAACTGCTTTCCGGCAGGATGAAGAACATAGTGAGAGAGAATTTACCCATTACAAGAAAAGTTATCTCATATATGGATGCTGTTGATTATTTTCATAATAACAATCAACCAGATACGGAACTTCTCCTTAAATACCGGAATGATCCAAAAATACCGGTCTATGAATGCGGCGGATTTCTGGATATAGCTCATGAGCCCCTGGTACCCTGGACAGGTATTTTAACAGTTTTTGAGATAATGAATTATCCACCGGGATTCCTTTTACGGTATTTTAGTTTTAATAATCCAGGGAAAATCGAAGAATTCAAAGAAAACCCTGTTCTTTTTTCAATCTACAGGGAATATAAAACATGGGGAAAAATCTTAAAGGTTCATTGTGTCGGTGCCCTGAACGAATCAATAACCAGGGGAAAGATAAAGGAGTTTATCCAGGTTGCAGAAGCCCTTCATAATAAAAAGATACTGGAAATTGCAGACAAAATAGCCGGGCAGAAAACCCGTATCCGTGTTATCCTTATAGCAGGCCCGAGTTCATCCGGCAAGACAACATTTGCAAAAAGACTTGCGATTCAACTGTGTTTATACGGATTTGATCCTGTTCATATCTCAATTGATAATTATTTTCTCCCAAGGGATAAAACCCCGGTGGATGAAGATGGAAATTATAATTTTGAGACCATCAAAGCACTTGATATCGCACTCTTTAATGAACATCTTTCTGCTTTATTAAGGGGAAAAGAAATCGAGATGCCCGATTTCAATTTTGTTCTTGGTGACAGAAAGCCGGAAGGTTTTTTACTCCGGCTGGAGGAAAATGGTATCATTATTTGCGAAGGAATTCATCTTCTTAATGAAGTGCTTACTTCCCAGGTAAAAAAAGAGCAGAAATTTAAAATATATGTGTCTGCACTCACACAACTTAATCTCGATGATCATAGTAGAATTTCTACCACAGATAACCGTCTTATACGGAGAATCGTAAGGGATAACCAGTTCCGGGGTTATTCTGCACAGGAAACCCTTACAATGTGGAAATCCGTAAGAAGGGGAGAAAACACGAATATATTTCCTTTTCAGAATTCAGCAGATACAGCATTTAATTCAGCACTGGATTATGAACTCTCAATATTAAAAGTATACGCAGAACCACTTTTAAAAACAATCAAACCCAATATGGAAAATTATGATGAAGCAACAAGGCTTTTGAGTTTTTTAAGTAATTTCACTCCCGTTCCCTCGAACTGGGTTCCTTCTGAATCTATTTTAAGGGAATTTATCGGTGAGAGTTCTTTTAAGTATTAATAGAATGGACTTTCCCTACCCTGTATCCCTGATTAATTGATACTATATTTCTTGAAAGAATTGAAATTTTCTACTTGATTCAATGAAAGATTCGGATTAATATATTAACTATAATGGCAATTAACTGATTGCCGGATACCTTACTGGGAAAAGGAGTGTTACCATTAGAAAAAAATCAGATTTTCCAAATATAAATGTAAGACGCCCGGCAGGAGTAAAAGATGATACGGAACCGTATCATGTTATAATTGTTGATGATTCAATGTTTGTCCGGAAACAGATTGCCCAGATTCTGACTTCCGAAGGTTTTGATGTGGTTGATACAGCAGCGAATGGGCAGGAGGCTTTTGATAAATACAAATCCCATCATCCCAGGGTCGATCTGGTGACCATGGATATTACAATGCCTGTTATGAATGGAATAGAAGCGCTGAAAGCTATTTTGGATTTTGATAAAGGTGCAAAAGTAGTGATGGTAAGCGCGATTGGAAAACAGGAGTATGTTAAAAAAGCACTTCTTATAGGGGCAAAGAACTATATTGTAAAGCCCCTGAACCGGAAAAAGGTACTCGTCCGGGTACTTAAAGCCCTTGGCGGTACTTATGTGGAATAATCAACCTTAATACATCACATCTCATGTTATGGTTGTTCAAATTATTTTTATGACCACCCCATTACGAAAGAGAAAGGCTTTCTCTTTCTTATTAAAATACCTTGCATATATAAGTCTTTTTAAGATAATGTTATATAGAGAAACATGATGAGACAGGCTGGCTTTTATGAAAGACAATAAAAATTCGAAAATGGAAAGTGATGTATCCCAATCAAAACATCATCTGGAATCTATTTTTGATTCAATTACAGAACCTATTTTTACGGTAAATCCGGAATATAAAATAACCAGATTAAATAAAAGGTATGAAGACCTTATGGGAACTTCTTTCAAAGAAATTCTTGGGAAAAAATGTTATTCACAACTCTATAAGAAATCAGACATTTGTCCCGAATGCCCGATGGAAAGGGTAGTAAAAAAAGGCGAGCAGGCCAGTTTTAAAATTAAGGTCACGGAAACTACCACATACTATGTGAATTGTTTCCCTTTAATGAATAAACAGGGGTCAACTATTGCAATGGTAGAATTTGCCCGTGATATTACCGAGGAGGAACAGATAAAAAAAGAGCTTGCAATTCTCCAGCAGCAGACCCTCCAGAAATCCCTGCAACTGGCAAAACAAAACAAGGAACTTGAAAGTGCGTACAACAAATTAAGCAGGGAATTAACACTTGCTCGTATTGTTCAGCGGGGAATCCTGCCCCAGGAACTGCCTGTTTTAAATGAGTTAAAAACGGCTGTTTATTACCTGCCCATGGAAGATGTCGGGGGTGATCTGTATGATTTTATACAGATTTCGCCGGATATTCTTGGTGTCATTATTGCAGATGTATCCGGCCATGGAATTCCTGCTGCATTTATTGCAGCCATGGCTAAAATGTCATTCTATCTTCATACAATCAATACAATATCCACCGCGCGTGTGCTTAACCAGGTTAATAAGGATATGTGCTCCAACCTCCACCTGGATGAGTACTTCTTTACCACAACCTACTGTCTTATCAATCTTATCTCCAACCGTGTCAAATATTCAAATGCCGGCCATCCGCCGGTTTTCATATATAGAAAAGAGAGTAACCATATAGAGGAAATAAATAATAAATGTCTTATTATGGGATTGAACAGGGATGCAAAGTATACAGAAGTTGAAGTGGAACTGAATAAAGGGGACAGGCTTATTTTTTATACAGATGGCGTTATTGAAAGCTCAAATGGGAATGAAAAATTCGGACCCCGGAGGTTAAAGACGATTTTATTGGAAACAGCTTCATATCCGGTAGAATCACAGATAAAAGCCCTGGAAAATGAATTGCACTCCTTTCTCGATTCCAAAAATCCATCGGATGATGTAACAATTCTCATTATCGAGGCCACCCTGGATAACAAGTTCAAATGTTTTAACCTTGCAGAAGAATTTGAATCAGAAAGAAACGTAATGATCCAGGCAGTAAGGCATCCTCTGGAATTTGAAAGAGCAATCGCCAATGTCCTTGTCATCATGGATAAATATTTTTTTCATGACATGGCAATCCGGAATACGAAATTTGCCGTTTATGAAGCCCTTAATATGTACTACCATTCGAGTATCAAAAAAGATGAACCGATTTATTTTGCATTTCATTGCGATAAAGATCGCTGCACAATAGCAATCGTTGATTCACGATATTTCGTTAAAAAGGACCTGTTTCCTTATTACCGCTCAAATGCAAATAACCATTCATTAAACATTATTATTCAGAATACAGATGAATATCATTTTAAAAAAGGCGGAAAAAAAATAGTCCTTATTAAATATAATGAATGACAATCCCCGGTCATTATTGACAAATAAATTAAATTCTACTACAGGGGGAAGAACATGAGTTTACATCTAAACAGTTTTTATATAAATAAGGAGAATAAAATGGTTTGTAAGAAAATGCTGCCGGTATTATTCCTTTGTATTTTTCTTTTGTGTATTTCATCAATTGTTTTTGCTTCCGGTTCACGGGAAAAAAGGGTTCCGGAATCCTTTGATATTATGGTCTTTGTCCCGGGGGTTGTTGCAGGAAGCCCGATTTATGAACAACTCGCCGATGGCGTAAAAAAGGCAGTTGCAGAATACAGTCACGCCACGGTAAAGATTATGGAAGGCGGTTTTAACCAGGGCGAATGGGGAGAAAAGCTTACATCACTGGCAGCTACCGGTGAATATGAAATTATTCTTACCTCTAACCCGGCAATGCCATTTATCGCCCTGGAAGTAATGAAGTCTTTCCCTGACCAGCGGTTTATAAATGTAGATGCCTACTACAAAGGACAGGATAAATTGTACACCTTATTGTATCACCAGGTGGAACAGGGTTATTTTGTAGGATACCTGGGAGGGCTTGTTACAACAAGCACAATGCCCGGAAGCAATCCCGATTTAAAAATAGGGTTAATTGCAGGCCAGGAGTATCCTGTATTGAATAAGATGATAAAACCTGGTTATGAAAAAGGGGCAAAAGATATTAATCCGGGAATTAAGATTGATTTCAGGATTATTGGCAACTGGTATGATGCGAACAAAGCTTCTGATCTGGCAAACAGTATGTTCGATGCGGGGGTGGATATTATTCTTACTATTGCCGGCGGGGCGAACCAGGGGGTAATCCAGGCAGCAAAGGAGCGTGGAAAATATATACTTTATTTCGACAGTCCGGAATATAATATTGCACCCGGGACAATTCTTGGCTGTGGCATACTGCGTCAGGATAAAGCTGTTTATGAAGTAGTGAAAAAAGCTATTGAAGGCAAACTTGAGTTTGGTAAGGCTGATGTTGTCACAACAAAGGAAGGATTTGTTGATTTTGCAGATAAGGATCCCCTGTATACGGAAAATGTTCCCCCGGATATCCGGCAAAAGATGGAAACAATGCTTAAAAAGGTTCGCAGCGGAGAGCTGACATTTGAAATTCCCGGTTTATAGAACAGGGAAAATGCATGTCCTATTTGCGGATGGAATCCATTACAAAAATCTACGAAAAAAAAGGTCTTCTTGCCCTGGATGATGTTTCCCTGGAGGTAAAAGAGAATGAATTTCACGCCATTATCGGGGAAAATGCAGCAGGAAAATCCACATTGATGAAAATACTTTATGGACTGGAAAAGCCCCAGGCAGGAAGAATTTTCTTTAAAAACAGGGAAATAAAAAATTACACCCCGATGGATGCCAGCCGCCTGGGTATCGGGATGGTGCATCAGCATTTCAAACTGGTTCCGGATTTTTCCATTGCAGAGAATGTCGTGTTAGGTGCAGAACCGGTAAAAGGGGGTATCTTTTTCGATAAAAAAAAGGCAATAGAAGAAGTACAACAGTGTATCGACCATTATGGATTTCATTTACATGCCGGGGATAAAGTCAAACACCTTACTGTGGGGCAAATGCAGCAGGTAGAAATTTTAAAAATACTCTACCGTAAAGTGGATTTACTCATCCTTGATGAACCGGCAGTGTTGCTTCCCGAACAGGAAGTACACACTTTTTTTTCACGGCTTAAAGAACTTCAGGAAAAGGAAGGAAAAACCCTTATCTTTATTACACACAAACTGCGGGAAATAATGCAGATTGCTTCCCGGATCACTGTTATGCGGAAAGGAAAAGCTATAGCTGTCCTGGATGCAAAGACTACGAATGAAGAAGAGTTGACAAAACTCATGGTGGGCACACCGTTTCTTTTCTACCTGAAAAAGGAAAAAATAGATCCTGCAAATGTTATCCTTGAATTGAAAGATATCTGCTTATATGACAGGACAAGAAAATATTGTCTGCTTGATAATGTGTCGATAAAGGTACATGAGGGTGAAATTGCAGGAGTGACCGGGTTAAGCGGAAATGGACTTGCAGAACTGGAAGATGTGGTTGCAGGGATAAGACCTCCAACCAGCGGGCAGATACTCTATAATAATACTCTTTTAAAAAAATTTGATATTGCCGAACTCCGCCAGGGAAGGCTTGCTTATGTACCGGCAGATAGGATAAAACGAGGTTCCAGTACCCGGTCTTCCATTCATTCCAATCTGATTATTTCAAGACGCCATACATTTTCAAGTTTTGGTGTCTTTAACATGGAACATATTGACCGTTTTGTCACGAGTCTAATCAAAGAATATTCCATAACAGGGCATAAAAACTCACCTGTAGCCACCCTTTCAGGAGGGAATATTCAGAAAGTGATTCTGGCCAGGGAGCTTTCCGTTAATCCCAACTTTATCATTTTTTGCGAACCCACGTGGGGACTGGATGTAGCAAGCAGCAGATTTATTTATGAAGAAATTCTCAAGCTGCGAAAAAAAATGGTTGCAATTCTCTTGATTTCTTCTGATATGGATGAGATTATGAATCTTTGTGACTCAATTGTTGTACTCTATAGGGGAAAGAAGGTTTTTGCACAAAAAAATTCGAGAGAAATTACAAAGACCATGATTGGAGAGTATATGCTGGGGTTAAAAGACGATTTTAACAGTGAAAATAACCAGGAAACAAAGGATTCTTTGCCATAGATGAACAAGGATCTATCTGTAAAAACATGGCCTCATCTATTCAATCTCTTTATCACGCTTTTCCTGGCTTCCGGCTTTGTTATTGCCCTGATCTTTTTTTTCAGCCGTACTCCCGGCAAAAGCATCTACTATTTTTTTATAGGCCCGTTTATCAACAAATACTACCTGGGTAATATGCTTAATTCCGGTATGACGTTGATGATAGTAGGCCTGGGGATCTCATTTGCCTTTAAGTCTGCCGTATTTAACCTCGGGGGCGAAGGCCAGGTTTATAATGGGGCTCTTGTTGCCACTGTTATCTGCCTTGCTTTTCCCGGGCAAAGCGGATTTTTCATTATACCCTTTGCCCTTGTCACTGCGATTATCGCTTCCGGTCTACTGGCATTTATTTCTGGTATCCTAAAGATGAAGTGGAATGTCGATGAATTGATCTCTTCTTTTTTAATTTCCGGGGCTGTGATACAGATCATCAATTACCTTATCACAGGCCCTCTTGATGATCCTGCAAATAATCTGCTGGCTACCCGGACTATTGCAGGGCAATTTTTCTTTCCCAGAATTCTCATTCCTTCTGCTTTGAATACATCAATACTCTATGCTTTACTCCTGCCGGTACTCGCCTTTATGTTTTTTTCATTCACCCACTGGGGATATGAAATGATAATGTGTGGTCAGAACAGACAATTTTCTCATTATGGCGGAATCAAAGTTGACCGTTATCTGGTACTCCCGATGATGGTAAGCGGGGGGTTACATGGTCTTGCCGGAGGTACTGCTGTTCTGGGTACATACCATATATGCTATAAAGGGGTGACAGCCGGAATCGGGTGGAACGGTATTGCGGTAGCCTTAATTGCACGGAACCATCCACTGGGAGTGATCCCTGCTGCCCTTTTTTTTGCATACCTGGAAGCCGGTGCAAAGGCTGTTATGCTTCACTCGGATGTCACGATGGAAATTGCCGCACTCGCACACAGTATTATCTTTTATTTTATAACGGCCCAATTCCTTTATCAATTTATAAAACAGAGAAGGAGAAAACACTGGTGAATTATTCAGAGTTTTCCCTTCCTCTCCTCCATAATGCTGTAGATATTATGACCCCCGTGCTGCTTGCCGCCACAGGAGGATTGTTTACCGAATTAACAGGGGTGCTGAATATCGCACTTGAAGGCCTTATGTTGATAGGTGCTTTTTTCTGTATTGTATTTGCCATTGCCACCGGGAATTTATTCCTGGGTATTCTCCTGGGAGTGACAGTTTCCATTCTCGTTGCATCCCTTATGGGTGTTATCACTTTCAAATTAAAGGCAAATATTTTTATCACCGGGCTGGCAACCAATCTCTTTGCATCAGGATTCACCGTTTTCTTTTCATCACAGGTTTTCGGTACAAAAGGGGTTTTACGGTTTGCCGGCCAGCCTCTTCTGCCCAGGCTGGATCACGGTTTCTTAGGTTCCATACCGGTGTTCGGTGAAGTTTTTACAGGACATAATTTCTTTGTATACTTAAGCTGGATACTGATTTTCCTGGCGGTTTTTTTGATTTACCGCACCCCCTTTGGTCTGCGATTAAGGGCAACGGGAAAAAATCCCGAGGTGATTTGTGCATTAGGCTTGAAGCCAATGCATTACCGGTTCTATGGAATTCTTATCTCGGGTTTTACCTGCGGCCTTGGGGGCGGATTTTTGTCTCTCCGGCTGAATGCTTTTGTTCCTGAAATTACTGCCGGCAGGGGATGGATTGCCCTGGTGGCTATTTATCTGGGAAATAAAACACCGGTGGGAATCCTGGGCGCTGCTTTCATTCTGGGTATAGCTGAAAGCATTTCCATTTATATCCAGGGGATCATCAATATACCGGCAGATTTTGTCCTTGCTTTTCCCTATATCATGACAGTGATCGCGTTAATTGTATACTCAATCTTCAAATACTACCATTCACCTGAAAATAACAAGGGTGAAGGATGAAGGATGAAAACAATCCGCGCAATCCGCTTACGGTAAGCTGGACATATATGGCCATGCTCGATTATCCGTAGTTTTTTCATACCCTGGATACATCAAACCCCGGAATTAATGCTCGCAAATAAGATTTTACGGTAGCAACATGTATATTTTTGATAGCTTTTGCCTGTTTATAAATTCCCCCCCCCACAAGGTAAACCAGATAAAAAAATATAACTAATTTTATATTGATTATTATGGATTCTGATTCCTGAATTCTGTATACTGTTCAACTATGTTGAACCACAATTGTAGTTTTTATAAGGTATTGTTATGGATTGTGTACTCTATCATTTCTTTTTCGGAGGATATAGATGAAGAAGATTTTTTTATCGGCTGGTGCCGTTATTATCATGGTTTTTACTGTCTTTCATTGTCAGCGGCAGGGAACTCCCGAACCCCAGAATATGGACTTTGATGCGATAAAGCCTGTAGAAAAAATTCCATATAATATGGTGGTTTCCATGGATATTATCCGTGAGCTCGGATATATGTTTGCCCGGACCCGTTCGAACAGGGCTGTGGTTCTGGTAAAACCTGGAATGAATCCCCTTACCTATACACCGACAGAAGAAGATGAGAAAGCGGTTCTTGAAGCAGATGTATTTTTCTACATGGGACTTGGTCTTGAACCGGGGCTTACACCCCTTATCAACCGGGTAAAAGATAAAGTCCGGTGTATTGCTATTACCTCCGGACTGGACAGGAAGCTTCTTCTTAAGTCCGGTGCTTATCCCGGCGGATATGATCCCCATATCTGGTGGGGGCCGGATGTATGGGAAAAGTTCCTGCGGCATTTTACAAAAATACTTGTCGCACTCGATCCGGAAGGAGAATACAAATATTCAACAGTTTATTTACGGTATGGAGAATCCACCAATCGTTTAAACCATCGTTTCATGAAATTATGGATGGATGCAATTCCTGAAAACCGGCGGTATCTTGTTACCCTCTATCCCGCATACTCATACCTGAACAGACTCTATGGGATAACAGTAAAAAGCATTTTTGACCCATACAAAGATGAATATTCCAGAGCACGAATCAATGAACTTGCGGATTTTATCATCGAACATAAAGTACCGGCCATTTTCCCCGAAGCCACCTATTCAACAAAACCTCTTCTTGAACTTAAGGAAGCTGTGGCAAAGAAGGGATATGATGTTACAATTGGACCGGAAATCTACTCCTATTTTCTGGCACAGGAAATGGATGACCGGAACTATACCTACCCTGGAGCAGTAAGAACCATGGGCAGGGCCATCTATGATACACTCAAAATCGAGGAGGTACCGGGAGTTCCGGACTAGTGTTTTGACCAGGATATTTTAACTTTATTGGATAATTAAAGGAGTAAAGATAACTACAATAATAACATAACTCTTGTTGTCAAAACACTTAAGCTTTGACCATTATGCTGGAATGTCAGACATGGTTATTATTGTAATAATTGATAATCAAGTGGTCAAAGCACTATATAATAGTAGAATCAGGATCCTCTCTTAATCTTTTGTATTAACCTGGTTAATACGTTACCAGGTCCTATCTCTTCAAATTCAGTTACCCCCTGTTCCATCATATACATTACGGATTCCAGCCAGTAAACTGAACTGACAATTTGCCTGGAGAGATTTTCTTTTACCGAATTGCTTTCATATGGACGTGCATTCACATTTGCAATTACTTTGATTTCTGGTTCATTAAAACTGAATTGCTCAATAAAAGAGTTAAATTTTTCCCCTGCGTTTTTCATATAACGGGAATGGAATGCCCCACTCACATTCAGGATAATATAAAGCATTGCACCTGAGTTTTCAAATACCGGTTTTGCTGCTTCTATATCCTGCCTTAAACCGGAAATAACGATCTGTCCGGCAGAATTATAATTCGCGATATCGATTGCAGTAAGTGAATTGTCACTTAATATTTTTTCTATCTGACTTGCATTGAGTCCTATTACCGCTGCCATTGCACCGTTTTCAGCCTCTGACATCAACCTGCCCCTGTATTCGATTATTTTTAAACCGGTCTCAAAATCATACACCCCTGCCGCAAATAACGCACTGTATTCTCCAACGCTATGCCCTGCGACAAAATCGGGCAAAGTACCTGTTTTTTTTATTTTTTCTAAATACATTAAAGCACAAACAATATAAAGTGCGGGTTGTGTAAATTGTGTCTGCCCAAGCTGATTCATGGTGTCATTCAGACACAAATCTTTCACCGAATAGCCAAGGATTGCGTCTGCTTTAGAAACCAGATCCTGATATAAATCGAAAAGTTCACCTCCCATCCCTTTTACCTGTGAACCCTGCCCCGGGAAAACAAATGCTTTCATCATATCACCTCTTTTGAAAAAATTTTTTAGCTTTTCTATACTCAAGCCTTTTGTAAAAAACTATAATTCTTTTATGGAATCCACTTTTTTTGTAAGATTCGCTACATCATTTCCGAATGGAGTGATTATAGGGATAACCATGGACCGGGAAAGAGAACCGAGATTCAGTTTTATTAAATTGGCAAGGGTCCCACCCGGCCCCACATCAATGTAAACATATGAACCATCATTTTCAAAGTTCTTAACAGCCTGTTTTATCAATATCGGTTTCCGGCAAATATCCCAGAAATAATCATATTCTACTGGATCAGACGCATCAAGAAAGGTCCCGGTAACACAGGACATATACGGGATACGGGGATTTTTATATTCAAAAGTCTTCAGGAATAAAAGATATTCATCACCAGCAGGATCAATAAACCGAGAGTGAAACGCATGGGAAACAGGGAGTATCTGCGAGAGTATTTCACGATCTCTCATTATCTTATCTATCTGCATAAGAGTACTATCCGGCCCGGATATAACAAAATGATTTTCAGAATTAATCGATGCCAGTTCGATATCAGGATACTGGATTTTTAGTTCATCAAAAAAATCCAGTCTGTATAAAAAAGCCATCATTCCCGCTTTTATGCATTTTTTCTCTATAAGTTCTGCCTGTTTTACCAGGATTTTCATGATATCTTCATAATCCATAATACCGGATATAACCGCAGATACATATTCACCCAGGCTGGCACCAAGCAGGCAGTCCGGATAAATTCCATTTTCAATAAGTACATTATATAAAGAGTATTCAAACATGAATATTGCCGGATGTGTATTAAGAGTATGGTCAAAGCGGTCACCGATTCTGGCATTCTCATTATAGAGAATTGAAAGTACGGATTCATGAGTAAGCTGCTTTGCGATTTCATCCAGCCGGTTCATCCACGAATGAAATGTTTCATTCCGGTCATACAATTCTTTTCCCATCCTGTAATACTGAGACCCCTGACCGGAGAAACAAAAAACAAATTGATGGTTCATTTCCTTACACCTCTCTACGGGGTATACCCCGTAATGAAATACGAATGTCCTGAAGTATCTCTACTTATGGAGAAAAGGAGAAGAAATACGAGAGTACTCTATCGATTTTTCCCGGTACTCTAATCCGGCTTAATCCAGGACATGTATATTCTTTTTCCTGCAAATATCTTTGAGTATTTGGGGCCATACAGATACCGTTACTTCGCCCAGATGAGCGGTTCGTAACAAGTACATGAATGTACGGGCCTGGCCGATACCGCCCCCTATACTGAGTGGGATTTCATCATTAAGAATCATTTTATGATAGGGAAGCTTAAGAAAATCAAGCTGCCCCGAGATCTCCAGCTGCTTTTTAAGTGTATCTTTTGTTACACGGATACCCATGGAGGTAAGTTCATGACGCCTGCGGGTTACCGGGTTCCAGACCAGGATATCCCCGTTGAGACCATGTGTTATTTTCCCGTCTTCCGAGGTTATTTCCGTCACCCAGTCATCATAATCTGCCGCCCTCATCTCGTGGGGATACCCGTCTTTTAATACCCACCCGATACCCATGATAAAGATAGCCGGGTATTCCTGTATAATCTTTGTTTCCCGTTCCTTTCTTGGCAGATCGGGGTATTTTTCAAGGATATCCTCTGCATGAAGAAATACCAGTTCTTCGGGAATTTCCGGGTATCTGGTTGTTTTTAACTGCGGGAAAAGCTCCCGGGCATACTGGCCAGCACCGTAAATAACCTTCCAGATCTTTTTTACCACATCTTTAAGAAAATCCAGGTTCCGTTCCCGGGCAGTAATTACCCGTTCCCAGTCCCATTGATCCACATAGCAGGAATGGTCATGATCCAGGAAATAATTCTTTCGTACAGCCCTCATGTCCGTACAGATACCCTCCCCGACCTTGCAGTCAAACTGTTTCAATGCAAAACGTTTCCACTTTGTCGCAGCCTGGACAACCTGTGCATCCACCGGATTTTTATCATAATCATTTGAAATATGAAACTCGATAGGGGTTCGTGATCCGTCACGGTCAAGGAGATCATTCATCCCGCTGTCCCTGTCCACGATCAGGGGAACCTGGACCATTTGAAGATTAAGTTCTTTACAGAGATTTTCCTCGATATAACTCTTTACTGCATAAACAGCCCTCTGGGTATCCATGGGTGATAACAATGCCTGATAATCATCGGGAAGACTATTCTCCAGCTCCTCATAATTCCCGATACCCGGACCTGCCAGGTCTGCTTTTTTGTCTTTCATCTTTTGCTCCTCGATACAGAATTAAATTTCTTTTTAAGATTAACGAGAATCTTATTTATTTAAGTATGGTATCCTATTTTAATTATTATAAAATTGCAAGTGAAAAGAGTAAAATGGGTGCAAGTTTAATATCGGGTTTTTTTGCCACGAAACACATGGAAATAAAAGACCGGAAATAAAATAATGAGCATAAAGCACAAATCTTAAGTTCAGACCTCGTGCAATGGTTAAAAAAAGCCAATAAAACAGCGGATGAAGGGTGAAGGGTGAATTCAGACATTAAGCAATGGTTAAAAAAACTAATAAAACAGCATTTGAATATTTTTAACATAATCGTAAAGCCGGGGAATACAGAAAAAAAAATAAAAAAATTCGTTTTTTATGCATGCAGGAAGAAATTTTTGGGCGTTATATATTGCAGGAATATCATTCTATAAGGAGGATGAAATGGGTTTGCCGAAATTGCATGAATTTCATTTTGTTATCGGTCAGAGTATGAAAATGCGTCTTGAAGAACTGGATGTTTGGGGTAATTTACAAAACATTTCAGGTATTATTGTAAGGATTCTCATGTTGCTTGTACCAGTCATAAAACGGGAGCATGACTGGGGGGAGCAGCGGGATAGCCGGTATGAGTATGTGTCTCCCGACCCGAATGAAA
>JAFGQK010000131.1 GCA_016935735.1 Spirochaetales bacterium
ATTCTTTCTGCAAACTCGGTAAAACCGACCGAATCGACCCCGTATTCCCGTACATCTGCCCCAGGATCAAGATCCGAAGCAGATACCCCGATAATCCCGGAAAGGATGGTAAGCAGGGTGTTCCGTATATCCTGCGCCGGCTGTTGTTCTTTTTTTACCGGGGTTTTCATCTCTACCGCGGTTTTAATTTTTTCAACAGGAGCTGCCAGCTTTTCCGGTACAGATTTTGCTCCATTATATTCCTCATCAAAGGCATAATTTTCAAGTAAATAGAGAGTGAGTTCTTTTATGGTCGGATATTCAAAGAAAACCGTCGGATTTACTGTCGTGGTAAGATTTTCATTGATTCTTTCAGCATAATCACTGAAACCGACAGAATCCATACCGTATTCCCGTAAGTCCGTGGAAATATCCAGATCCGATTCCGGCACACCTATAATAGTAGAAAGAAGGGAAACGAGAGTTCTGGAAACCTTTGCCTGAACTTTCTCCCGGATTACGGAACCGGATTCTTTATGAACCGTCTGGATAACAGGTGCCTTTACCTGGGCCTGTGCAGCAAGGGGTACTTTCTGGATGACCCTGGGTAACATAAGTGCTTTTCCTGCGACCACACATTGTACTGAATTGCTGTTCAGAATATTATTCAGCGCTTTCATGGCCTGTTTGCTGTCGATTATGCCGGATTTCCGGAAAAAGGATTCAAGTATCTCCGGGGAATTTCCCATTCCGCCGTCGGACCACAATGTCCAGTTCACGCTGATACTCTTCCCATGGCTTTTTGTATTTGCCCGGTAATGAATAAATGCATCTAAAAATGCATTTGCAGCTGCATAATCGGACTGGCCGGTATTTCCCAGTATACTCACAATCGATGAAAAGACCATAAAGAAATCCAGGGGTTCCTCTTTTGTCGCTTCATGAAGATTCCAGACCCCGAGAACCTTTGGGGAAAGGACATTACAAAAGGAATCCCAGGTTTTATTCATAAGCATTCTGTCGTCCAGCACACCGCCGGAATGAACAACCCCCCGGATTGCGCCGAATTTCCTCTTTGCCTCCCGTACAATTCTTTTCATATCATCCGGGTTTGTCACATCGCCCGTTTCATAATGTACTTCAATCCCGGCAAGCTGAAACCTGTCGATCTTTCTCTGTTTTTCCGGTGTCAGGTTACTCCGTCCAACCAGGATCATCACCGCTTTTACCTTTTTCAATACATGTTCGACCAGTTTCATACCGATCCCGCCTGCCCCGCCGGCAATAATATACACTCCCCCATCTTTCCATACCGGGGACGGCTGTATATCATGGAATTCCTCGGGCACCATGGCCTGGACATAACGGGTCTTATTCCTGTATGCGGTCATGGTATCCTGGTAAAGGGAGAGCACTTCATTAAAAATGACCTTTGCCCTTTCCTGTTCAGAAAAACCATCAGTGCCGAAATCAAGCATCCGGATGGTAAACTTCGTACTTTCAAGTATAAGGGTCATCGCAAAACCCGGGATACCCCCGTGGAAATATCTGTTTGCAGTATCATTTTTCTGCACTGCAAAAACATTATTGGAACAGACAAATATATTCACATGACCTTTCACTTTTTCCGAGATAAGCATCCGTGTCAGGAAGTAGAGGCTTTTTAAGCCAAGTCTGTTCGTCTCGTAGATATCTTTAACATTCCCAATAGTTTGATCTTCCCGGCCATAACACCATAAATGAAAGATATCGCATCCAATATACCGGTGCTCATATTCCTTTGCCAGTTCGGTGAACACGTTCCTGTAGTGTTCCTCATTATCCGGATTGATGATATAGGTAATACCTTTTTTGTATTCATTCCCTGGAAGTACTAAAACGACAATCGTATAGTGTTCTTTGAGTTCTTCTGCCAGGGCTTTATACTGTCCCCTGGAATCGGCAAAAACTACTGCCAGCCGTGTAGAAACATCCCGTATATCCCTGTGGAGTTCCTGAACTTTCCAGACCGGACAATAGGTATGTACCTGTCCCGCGAAACCATGTATGCCCGGTGCAAGGAAATCTTTGTTTACCCGTTTATAAACCATATCCTGGATTTCGCATATCATCCTTCCTGCACTGTCGTACACGGAAAAACAGGCAAACATATCATCGCCTTTATGTTTTATATCTTCTTCATGAACACACACATAACAACTGTCTGTCAGGCTACCAAAAATCCGCATTGTTTTCATAAAATACGGTACATACATAATCTTTGCATCAAAAAAGTGTTTGGAATTAATAACAGCCAGTACTGTCTGGAACACCCCGTCCAGGAGGTGCGGGGACAGGTGTGTGACCAGTCCTTCTTCCCGGGAAAATTCATTCAACTCAAAAAAGAATGTATTATCTGTTTTCCAGAATTTATTGATTACCTGGAGATTCAGACCGTACTGGTATCCTGCATCAGAGAGTGCCTGGTACAGGGGTTCGCGCAGGAAAGGCTCTGAATTCATATAACGTGATATATCCAGGGAAGGAACAGACAAAAGGGGTGATGCATCATAGTGGCCTGTACAGATCTGCTGATTTCCCGCTTTTATAATAAACTGCGATTCATGAAGGTTTATAGCAACAAATACATCGAGGGATTTATCTATAACTGCAGGATTGTAGATAAACACATCGTTGAGTATTTTCAACTCTTTCCTGGTTCCCCTCTGTGCTGCTTCCAGTCCCATCTCAATAAACCCAGCCCCTGGTATAAGATACTTTTCTGTTATAATATGATCCCGCACAATACTGTCGGAAAGGGTAAATGTGCGCCTATACTGCTGCCCATACTGATCAAGCTGCTTTATCTTCGATTCCCTGTACTGGTTCGTACCTTCTTCTTCCTTGTTATTCCGTTCAAGCCAGAAAGGCTGCCGGTCAAAAGGATATGCAGGGAGTACTGCTTTCTTAAAGCTTTTTTCATCCACAAGCCTGCCCCAGTTAATGGCAAGGCCATTGAGCCAGAGATCAAGGATACCCTGGTAAAACACATCCTTTAAGGAAAGGGTTGTATCCATATCAATCACATCCCTGTCCTTCATGGATGTGGTGAGTCTGCCAAACTGGATAAAGGTATAGGTGTTAAGCGGGTTAAATGCAAAAGGACCGGAAGGAATCGTATTTTCCGCGGTTATGGATTTTTTCACCCATTCACCTACATTGATAATTTCGCGGATATTCGGATTCTGTTTTTTAATATAAAAGTACTCCTTCCCTTTCTTCATGGCATTTTGCCGCGCATTTATTGTCTGTGCAATCTCTCTATACTTGGGATCATCATTTAAAAAAAGTTCGACAAGGGCTTCTTTAGGGATAACACCGTCATCGACCAGATCGACGATCTCGCAGAACCGTTTCTCACCGAATAACATCTCTTCACTCAAGTTCCATTTCTTGTTCAGTCTTCTGAATGAGTTTACCAGTATAATCATAAGAAGGAGTTTTTCCCTGCTTATTCTTCCCTTGTTTGCCGTAAAAAGATGCTCATCATAAAGAAGTTCTTCTATATTGTGCCCGTGTTTTTTTAAGATCACATTCCATTCTTCCAGGTAATTTTCAAAGGTCTTCTGGCCGGTACTCTGCCCGGGCTGGAATAGCTTTTTTGCCGCTTTCACATAATGGTTTAACACATCATTGACAAAATGCCGCAAAATATCCTGCTGCTGCAAAGCCTCCCGCAGGTCCTTTGGTCTGCAGTATTTATGGGTAACAAGGAGGTGCCCAAGGAGGTCTTCCTTTGAATCCTTTTTCATCATAAGTGCGGAATCGAGCTGTTCCCTGGTGATCGCACCCATGCCAAGAAGAATATTCCCAAGCTGGGTCTCCTGATGATGCTTTTTCTCATCAACCTCCCCCTTTGCTTTTTTTGTATACAGAATGCCATCCACGAGAATCTGGCCAAAAAGCTTGTTCTTTCTCCCCATTTCCAGTATCATGAGGGCAAGATATGCATCATTAAAATCAAAGGGCATGACCGTTTTATCGTTAATATGATCATAAAACGGTATTTCCGGCCGGTTCAGTTTGATCCTGGACCAGCTTTTCCTTTTCCGCACGACCTGTACCGCATCTTCCAGGGAAACCATCTTACTCATTACCAGGGCAAGGATAAATCCGTTTCCCTCGCCGGATATGACATCGTATTTCATCCCGCATTCGGTTAATACCATAAGGAATATATACCCGGCCAATAAAGGAAAGAGATCTTTCATTTCCCTGCTTTTACTCCAGGGAGTGTTTTTTATCTCACTGTAAATAAGCTCCTGCTCTTCCTTATCAAAACAGGATTCGATAACACTTTTAAGTTTTTCCTTGAAAAGCGATCCTTCCTTGAAAAGATATTCGCATTTAACTGCACCATCCCATTCAATCTGACCGATACGGAGGCACCACTGCTCATTGGTATTACGGACAACCTTGATTCCTTCGCTTTCCAGGAAAGCACGGATATCATCCTTGCTTTTCACACATGTCCCGGTACGGAGTAAAAGTCCGTCCCTGCCGGTAAGGAGGGTTTTGCAGATATTGTCGACTGATTCATTTTCAAATTCCACGGTGCGTGAAAATGCCTGCCAGCGGATAATGAGTTCTTTCATACTGTATTCGGATTTGGCGGAAAGAACAAAGTACCGTGTTTCATCTTCCCCGGATGCAGCTTTGTCTTCCTGCCGGTATTCTTTCCTGTATTCCTCCAGAATAGCATGAGAATTAACACCACCGAATCCGAATGAGCTTACACCTGCCCGCAGGGGAAGTCCCTCTTTTACAGGAAGCCAACTGGGATTTTTCAATATTTTCCGGTAAACATCGAGTGCATCACCATATTTTTTCACTTTATACTGTTTATTCTTATCTATTATATACCATAATTTCCCCGGTTTTGCCCCTGTAATCACCGCATTTTCGGATAAATGGCAACACTTGTTTTCAAACAGATCCCTTAATTCCTTTGCTATGACAACATTGTCCAGGCTGCTCTGGAATTTCACATTGATACTGAAAAGGAATTCGAATTTCAATCCCACTTTAAAGGGAGTTTTGGGAAAATTGATAATGGGATTTAAATCCTTTACATTTAAAGAAAGGACTATTTTTTTATATTTCATCATAAGAAGAATTTTGATAATACCGGCGATACCGGCAGCTGCTTCCAGGTGGCCGATATTTGTTTTTACCGATCCGATGGTGAACATCTGGTTTTTCTTTATATCGATGAATCCGGTCTTCTGGAGAATGCCGCGTAATTTTGCTATTTTTTTCGGTCCTAAATTTTCCTTTAAACAAGCCATTTTCCGCTCATTATCTACATCGAACAGAGCCTGGATATACTCTTTTGAATCATCCGGGCATAATGCAAGTAATTCTTCCCTGTATACCTTTTCCGAAATCTCATACGGAAGGTATTCCCTGAATGCCTTTGTCAGGGATTCAACTTCAACAGGATCGCCTAACGATGTACCGGTACCGTGTGCTTCCAGATAATTTATGGTAAACGGGCTTATGGCTGCGTCTTTCAAAGCACTGGTAATTACATCCTGCTGGGCTTTCACTTTCGGTGCAGTGATGGATTCTGTCGCGCCGCCGTGATTTACCGCGGTACCGATAATGACTCCATAAATGTGATTATTCTCCTGCAATGCATCTTCGAGCCGCTGCATAAGAATAACACCGACCCCTTCACCAGGCACATACCCATTTGCATCTTTGTCAAATGTCTTGCACTCGCCATCCGGGCTGAGCATTCTCGATTTGGAAAAGGAAATATATTTCCAGGGTTGTGTGGTCAGGTTCACTCCCGCGGCAATCGCATAATCGCTTTCACCACTAATAAGGGAATGGCGCGCTTCATGCAGGGCAACAAGAGATGAGGCACAGGCTGCATCAACTGCCATGCTTACGCCGGTTAAGCCGAAAAAATAGGAGAGCCTGTTGGCTAAAATGCAATCATAATTTCCAAGACCTGCGTAACTGTCGACAATAATATCAGGTGACCAGGCTTCCTGGTAATAATCAGATGCCATCACTCCCACATAACAGGAGGTAGTGTTTTTACGCAGATGAGACAGGGGAACCCCGGAATCCTCGATACAGTGCCATGTTTCTTCCAGGAGGATCCGCTGCTGGGGATCCATGTTCTTTGCTTCCCTTGGAGAGATATTGAAAAATCGATTATCAAACTTCCGTTCATCGCTGATCAGACCACCCCACTTGCTTAATGTCTTGTTCTGCTCCCGCGGGTCATCGGAATAGTACTTATCTACATCCCATTTGTCTTTTGGAATTTCCGTGATGGAATCAACACCCTCTTTCAAGTTTTCCCAGAACTGGTTATAATCATCCGCCTGTGGAAACTTGCAGGCAATACCAATTATTGCAATATGGTAAGGTGAGATATCCCCTTTTATATCGGTATGACGTTTGTGTTTATTAACTCGAGCCTTAATCATTAATTTTCTCCTTTTTTCGTCCTTCAAAGCCATATTTATTTTTGTGCAAATTTATGCTTTTCAAATAATTTATACTTTAAATTACACTCTATTCTGAAATTGATCGATAAGCGACTTCATAGTCGATGTCCCATCCCATTGTGATTAAATTAATACCGCCTACCTGAAAAGTCAAGAAAAAAATTACTTTCCCATAAGGAGTGCAAAGCGTCTATTTAAGAGATCCGCTGTTTCTTTTATGAGTTTTTCAGCGATTTCATCCGGGTGCCGGTTCCTCCAGCTGGCAAGGGGAGACCCCTTGACCCACTGGTTAAATGCCCCGAGTGCAGGACCGCAATGAATCTGGAAATCGACTTTTCTCTCCTGTACCCCTTCAAGTGCAAGACGGGTGGAATAACCGAAATACCACCGGAAGACGAGACTCATTTTTTGTTTGGGATTCTTCTCTGCACGCTCCAGTTCCTTCGGATCCGTTTTTCTAAAAAATTCTTTTGTCTCTTTCCAGATTTCATCAAAGCTTTTTCTAAAATATTTTTCTTCCAGCTGTTTTTTTGTTTTCTCATCAAGCTCATCGAGTGAATTATACTGGAGATAGAGATTGTAGAGTTTATTTGCCCGGGCAGGAAAAAAAAGACCTTTTCGTAAAACCTGGACCCTGGCCCCGAGTTCGAACATATCCCCTGCAGGTGCATATTCCGTATCCTGGACATTTATTCCTTCCAATAGATCCTTCACAATATCACTTGTCCCGGCTTCGACAGTACACTGGTTTATACTCCCTGTTACAAGGAATTCCGCACCCATAATGATTGCAGCAGCTGCTGCTTCCGGGGTGCCAATACCCCCGGCCGCACCAACCCTGACCTTTTTCGCATACTGATACTGCTTCATCATCTCGTCCCGCAGTACAAGTATGGCCGGCATCAGGACATAGGCCACTCCCATATCAGTATGGCCACCGGAATCCGCCTCCACGCACAGGTCATCCGCCATCGGCACGGATTTTGCGAGTTCTGCTTCCTCTTTAGTCACCGCACCTTTATCTATGAGTTTCTGGACGATTCGTTCCGGTGCAGGGCTTAAAAAAACATGTGCAACCTCGGGCCGGGATATTTTAGCAATAATCCTGTGACGGATTTCCACCCCGTTTTTTGTTTTTCCAAGACCTTTAAGCCTGTATCGTGTTAAGGAAGGGGTAATGGACATATAGGCTGCCGCTTCGACATTGGTAATCCCGTATTTCATGTAAAGATCCACCAGTTCATCCTCGGAATCCGGATTATTTATATTACAGAGGAGATTCACCCCATAAGGTTCATTGTTATTCAAATGTTCCTGGATATATCTGATAGAATTTTCTATATCCAAAACAGGCACACCCCCGGTCCCGAGAAAACTCAAAAATCCTGCTTTCCCCATTCTTACGACCAATTCTTTGGATGCGACTAGTTTATACATCGCACCGGCAGCATATGCATACTTAACGCCATAATCTTTCTTAAACTCATCACTCCCAAGGGATTCGGGGGTTATGCCGGCACCGGTTTTTCCTGTTGTCTCGAATTGCATGGTTGCGGGTGATTCCCCGGTTTTCTCTTCCGGGATTTCTCTTGCCTTCTCCTCGTTTATTTCTTCGCCTGCCTCTTCTTCTTCATCCTCGACAACAAGGGGGGTCGCCTCTTTTAATATCCGGTTTAAAAGTCCTGTCAATACATTCCCTGCACCAACCTCCTTAAAATCCATATCGCCTTTGCCCATAAGATACCGTATGGAATCCGTCCAGCGGACAGAACGGACAATCTGTTCGCAGAGCATTTGTTTTATGGTGCTGTCTTTGTGCGGACGGGCGGTGACATTAGATATGACCTTTATTTTCTGCGGGAAAAACTCAAAATCCTTTATAAAATTCTCGAAATCCCTTTTTGCCTTCTCCATATATCTGGAGTGGAAAGCACTGCTTACTTTCAGCGGAACAAACATCTTTACCCCCGCATCCTCGAATACCTTTTTTGCCGCATCGATATCTTTTATATACCCGGAAATGACGATTTGATAAGGGGAATTATAATTGGCAACATCAATACCGGAAAAACCGTGATTCTTAAGGATCTCGGAAACCTTTTCTTCATCAAACCCGATTACTGCTGCCATACCCAGCCCGTCACCGGAATCGGCTGATTCTGCCATAAAACGGCCCCTGGCTTTGACAATTTTTAATCCTGTCTCAAAATCAAATACCCCGGCTGCAAGGAGTGCGTTGTACTCGCCAAGACTGTGTCCTGCAACATAATCCGGTTTTATCCCGTCTTCTTTGAGTTTTTTTAAATAAAAAAGTGCATTCACCACATAGATTGCCGGTTGTGTATATTCTGTCTGATTTAAAAGACCATCAGGATCATTCAGGCAAAGATCTTTTATTGAATATCCTAAAACATTATCTGCCTTTTTTGTATAGTCGGCAAACTCATCAAATAATTCACCGCCAAAGCCTTTTCGTTGAGATCCTTGTCCTGGAAATAAATATGTATGCATAGTGTTACCTCGATTCAACTTTATTTTCTCTGAATACATTCTATTGCTTTTAATTACATTTTTCAAATTTTCCAGAGATTTTCCGGTGAATTGCGTCATTATTTTAAAGGATTTGAATCGTGTGGATTTTGGTCCGATTTTCTTTACAAATCCATCCAGGGTGCCGGAGGGGGTAAGATCATAAAAAACATACCCCGGGCCATTTTCAAATGCCGCAATCGTTTCCATGAACTGCATGGGTTCCCGGACAGCCTTCCAGAAATGATCCGCAGAAAAAGATGATACATGTCCCCTGGTAAAGGAAGAGATGTAAGGAATGTCCGGTTTTTTAAAAGATTCCTGCTTTGCATTGGCTAAAAAAGGCTGTTCAGCAGCATCAATATGAGGAGAATGAAACGCATAATCAACAGGAAGAACCTGGAATACCACTTTTTTATTGTCAAGAATTTCTGTAATCCTTGCACACTGCCCGGCAAGACAGGAAACAGCAAAAAGATCGGGACATAAAACCCCTGCAAGAGTTGAATATTCTTTAAGGAATTCCATTCTATGAAAAAAATCCTGGTTTTCAATAATAGCAATCATGGCGCCACGGGGAGTATGAGAAGAGACACAATCTGCCTGATGGATAACCAGGGGAAGTGACTGTTCCAGGGTCATTACCCCGGATATGGCAGCCGCAACAAACTCACCCAGACTTATCCCAACCACATAATCAGGACGGATACCCTCGTCGTACAGGGTCATCCCCATAGCATACTCAATACCGAATACCGCTGGATGGGTTTCCATAAGTGAATGAAATAAATCAGACTTTTTTCTATTGGCATTATAGAGAATTGAAATAAGTGAATTACCTGTCGATTCCTGGAATACAGCATCGACCTGATCCATCCGTTTTCTAAACAGGGGATGGTGGTCATAAAGCTCTTTTCCCATCAGGTAATAGGCATTCCCCTGACCGCCACACAAAAATACATTTTTCGACATCTGGAGTGCTCCGGTAAATTTATCCTGCTTTCCTTCCGTTAGTATAGTATTAAGAGCAAGACAATAACTATCATGTCTAATAAATTTATCCCCCGGGCATAATAATACCCGCTCCTTTAAATAATACAGATAAATTTATCGAGGGTTATCCTTGTTGTCCTCTCTTTTGAAGAATAGGTGTTTGTTTCACCTTAAACCCCTCTCCTTCTCCATGTAAGAATTTACCCCACTCCTTATATCATGGAATTAAACACTCTGTAGTATTATTTTTTAAGAACCCGCTCATTTCTTTTAGCTGATAATATAGTATATCATATCTTATAAATAAATCAAGTTTTTTCTCCAGAAAATTTCATTTCTTTTCTGTATTAAAACGTGAAAATAACAAAAAAAGAAACTGGCAATTGCATAAATAGTATAGATATTATATATTTTAAATCCGGCTGTAACCCATAATGCAAGAGAAAGGAGTAGTCATGATTATTCTGCATATTCCCCATTCATCGACATACATTCCGGAAGAGGTAAAAAAGGCATTTGTCCTGACGGAATCCGGGATTAAAACCCAGATTTTACTTCTGGCAGATATGCATACGGATAAATTGTTTTCTTTCGAGCATCCCCTGGTACAGCGGATTGTCTATCCGGTAAGCAGGTTTGTCGTGGATCCGGAACGTTTTTGCGAGGATGACAAGGAGGAAATGGCATCCATTGGGATGGGTGTTATCTATACAAAGACAACGGATCTTACCACGTTACGGAGGAATCCCACGGAAAAAGAAAGGGAAGAACTTCTTAACAGGTACTATCATCCTCATCACAAAAAATTGACGGATGCCGTGGATACTGTCCTTTCCCGTTATGGCAAATGCCTTATTATCGATTGTCACAGCTTTTCATCTGCACCGCTCCCCTATGAAAAAGACCAATCACCGGACCGGCCGGATATCTGCATCGGGACTGACAGCTATCACACTTCACAGGAGCTTTTTGATACTGTTCTTTCGTTCTGGGCAAAAGCCGGTTTTGACACAGCGGTGAATCGTCCTTTCCCGGGTACAATTGTACCCCTTAAACACTACCACGAAAATCCGGCTGTCCAGTCGGTAATGTTTGAAATGAATAAGCGGTTATATATGGATGAAAAGACAGGCGAATGTATTACCCGTTTTAAAGAGATAAAAAGCAGGATAGACGAGGTAATCATCAATCTTATTGATATTTAGTCAATTGCAAAAATCCAATAATAGTTGTAGATTTTATGCAATTGGCTTTGGAGTATTTTTATTTTCTTATATTAAAAGGAATTAGAAATACTCCACTTTTGTGCAGGTCGGTTATTGCAGTAAATATGCTATTTTGACTTAAAATCTTGTTATTTTAACAAGATTTTAAGCAAAATAGATAAACGTTGACCGCCAGGTTAATGAGACCAGTATAATAAAAAGAACCTGGACAGCTTGTTAATTGGGTTGTGGGCTTAAGCCTTCGTTATGGTATTTTTGCAAGAACCTCTATTATAAAAAGAATAAAGTTCCGATTATTCAGGTACCCGGAGGGAAGAGAATAATCGAAACTTCTGTAATTGTTACCCTATGGCAGCAGAGCCTGTTTCCCCGCTTCTTATACGGATACACTCCGCCAGATCCACGATAAATATCTTCCCGTCCCCGATCTCACCGGTTCTGGCGCCTTTTATAATTGCATCAACCGTCGGTTTTACAAAATTTTCGTTTACTGCTATTTCCAAACGGACTTTTTTTAACAGGTTTACTTCAATGTCAACCCCGCGATAATGCTCGGTATATCCTTTCTGCTGCCCGCATCCAAGGGAATTGGTAACAGAGAGTTTGTATATCTCTGCTTTATAAAGTTCCTGTTTTACATCGTTCAGTTTATGTGGTTGTATATACGCTATGACCATTTTCATAGAATTCTCCTTATCCGTTTTCACACATCAATGTGTGGTAAAAATCTGGAACCCGCTGTAGGATTCCATCCCGTGTTCTTCAAGATCCAGTCCTTTTAATTCCTCTTCCGGGGAAACACGGAGACCTATTGTATGCTTGATAGCAGTAAACAAAATGAATGTCGTTATTATTACCCACCCGAAAATCGAAATGACACCAAGAAACTGTATCCCGAATTGCTTGAATCCGCCGCCAAAGAAAAGACCGTTTACTTCACCAAATGCTTTTTCTGCAAAAAGTCCGGCAGCCAGTGTTCCAAAGGCACCGCATACCCCGTGAACGGAAATTGCACCAACAGGGTCATCAATATGCAATACCTTATCAAAGAACTCCACAGAAAATACGACTATTATTCCTGCAACAAGACCAATAATTGCAGCACTTGATGGTGATACGGAAGCACAGGGAGCAGTGATTGCGACAAGTCCTGCGAGGGCACCGTTTAATGTCATACTTGGATCCGGTTTTGAATGCATTATCCAGGAAACCAGCATTGCAAGAATCGAACCTGTTGCCGCTGCAATACTTGTGTTCACTGCAATAAACGCAATACTTATATTCGTTCCTGCTGTTGTACTCCCGGCATTAAAACCATACCATCCGAACCAGAGAATAAAAACACCGAGTGATGCAAGCGGAATGTTGTGTCCTGGGATTGCCTTCACTTTTATCTTTTTTATCCCATCTATCTTCAGGTATTTACCCGTGCGTGGCCCAAGGATTATCGCCCCCATTAAGGCCGCCCATCCTCCAACAGAATGGACAACTGTTGAACCTGCAAAATCAATAAAGCCGAGGTTTCCGAGCCAGCCGCCGCCCCAGATCCAGTGACCGACAACAGGATAGATCAGGGCCGAAATAAAGACACTGTAAACAAGATAAGCAATGAATTTTGTCCGCTCTGCCATTGCACCGGAAACAATTGTCGCAGCAGTTGCAGCGAATACACACTGGAATAACCAGAATGCATAGGTCCAGAGTCCTTCTGTGGTAAGAGGACTCCCTCCTGCAAGGAAAAATCCACTTGTTCCGAAGATTCCCTGGATTGATACTCCGAACATCAGGGCAAAACCGACTGCCCAATACGCAATAGTACCGACTGAAAAATCCATAAGGTTTTTCATAATGATATTCCCTGCATTCTTTGCACGGGTAAATCCTGTTTCGACCATTGCAAATCCAGCCTGCATGAAAAAGACCATGAATGCAGCAATAAGAGTCCATACAACATCTATTGCAGTCTTATTCGATTCCGGGCTGGGACTTTCTTGTGCAAAAGCATTCATACATAAAACCAGCAAGAAAACAAGAAGAAGTATTCGTTTCATCATAGGAACCTCCTTATAATTATTTATGTAATTCACTTAGCAAAGACTATGCCAGGTTATAAGTACTCACTGTAATTTACCGTATCATAAGGAGTTAAGTGATGATTAGATTTTTTTTACTGATATTTTATGAAAAGATATGGCACAAAAATGTATGGAAGAAATACAAATATTACAGAAATGTAGGAAAATTGTACATCTGAATCAGGAATACTCTTAATCTTCCGGCAAGACCTGTCCCCGTGCTTTTAATTTAGAAATCAATTGATCCCTGCTTATCCCGAATTTTGATGCCAGTTCAATTGCAAAACTGTGTCCCATGGGCGGCCCGGCAACGATTTTAAATGTCGGTTTTATGGTGTGGAGGAGTGTCTTGTCCGTCAAATCCGGTGTTTGTTCATGGATCTTTTCCACCAGTGCTACCATACTCATCACCCAGCTTTCCCCTTTGGTATCTTTATTAATCGTATCGATCATGGCTGCAAGCTCGTGAAGATGTGTTGTATAAATAACACGTGTTCCGAGCATCCGCAAAACCCTTACAATATCCTGGGCCAGGTACAAGCTCTCACCAATACTGGTACTGGACAGTGACTCATTTAAAAGAATCAAGCTGAAGCGGGTGGCAGAGTTAAAGATCGAATGCAGCCTCTGCGCCTCCTCCCCGAAACGTCCGGTGCCTTTTTCCAGTTCCTCTTTTGCAGGATAATGGGTAAAGATATTATCCGATATACTCATTATCGCCTCTTTTGCTGGTACATATAATCCAACCTGCATCAGAATCTGTGCAAGCCCCACTGCCTGAAGAAATGTGGTCTTTCCTCCCCTGTTGGGGCCGGTGAGAATGATTATACGGCCGCTTTCGTCCTGTAAAAAGTCATTCTTCACAATAGAGGATGCAGAATCATCTTTATTATCTCTGTACATATGAATCGCGAGGTTTATATTATAGAGATCTTTAACCGAAGATTCCCGCTTCTCCTTTTCCAGAACCGTGGGCCGGATCATGGGCAGACCGTATTCATGAAAAGTTTTGATAATATGTACTGCACCCAGGTAAAATAAGAAATCCTGCTGCAATTTTATAAGAAGACGGCTGTTGATGCTGATAAACTTCTTTAAAGACCGTGCGAGGGGTCTTGCTATTCTTTGCAGGATATGTGCAATATCCTCAAACAACGGGATCATAAGAGGATTCTCATAACCATAATCTCCTGCTGAATGGAGCCGGGCTATCCCATGATACCCACCTGAATCAAAAAGACCTGCCCAAAGGGGAGCATCGGTAAACCGCTTATCATTGATGGAGATAAGGGTTGCTTCACAGGGGATAAGCCCGGCATTCAGGTTCACACCGATGGTAATGCTTTTTAAATTATTTATTCTTTTAAGCAGTTCCGGAAGTTCTTTTATGAGTTTTACAAATACAGGATTTTTTTCTATTGTATCAATAAGGAGTGCCAGTTTTTTTAATCCCTCTGATTTTATAATGTCCCGTGTATTTTTTAATCCGCGGTTTAATATCTGAATGCATTTAACATAATATTCAAGTTCACGCAGCCGCCAGACTACCTCTAAAAGAACATTTTCCTCCTCCATTCTTGAGTGACTTACATAAAACCGTAACGTACCAATTTCCGGCATCAATTCATACAGACTCTCGATCAAAGCAGGAAAATGCAATAAATCATCGATAATATCCAGGCGGTAGTTGACTGTTTCACAATCCTGGCATAATAATGAAAAAACCCCCTGTACGACATCCTTTGATCTTTTATCCAATGAAATAAACTGGATAAGTTTGTCTGTATCAAGGTCTGCTGCAGCCTGGGGACAAAGCTGGACTGCACCTGTCCGCTGTCCGGGCCAGAGTAAACTGAATGACAAATCAAGTACTCTATTGTCTGGAATCATTCTAGTTGAATATAGGGTAAATAATGAAATAAATCAAGGGAAAGGCTGATACGGATTATCTGTATAGATATGCATTGATACATTCATGGAAGCCCTTTTCACAAATCTCTATAATCATTATCATTATAAAAAGGAGGCGTGTAATGACAGTTGAACAAGCAATTGAAAAACGGCGGGCATACCGTCTTTTAAAGCCCGTTGACATAACAGATCATATCCTGGAACAATTAAGCAGGGCAGCCCAGCTTGCCCCGTCCTGTTATAATAATCAACCATGGAGATTTATTTTTATAAAAACCAGGCACCTACTTAATAAAATATTTGAAGCCCTTTCACCCGGGAATGCATGGGGGAAAAAGGCTTCATTAATCATCGTTGTGTATGGGAAAAAAGAGGACGATTGTGTTATTAAGGAACGGGAGTATTATCTTTTTGATCTGGGTCTGGCAGTATCTGCAATACTATTACAGGCAACGGAACTTGAACTGGTAGCCCACCCCATCGCAGGTTTTTCCCCGCAAAAGGTAAAGGAAACAACAGGTATTCCCGGGGAGTATACCGTGATTACCCTTATCATCATTGGTGCAAGAGACAAAAATGGCGATGGAGAATCAGAAGAAAAGAGACCGGAAAGGCACCCCCTCTCGGAAATATACTATATTGATACTTATAAAGAAAAAAACGAATAGGCAACTGGTATCCAAGATCCCAGCTTTCTGTATCCGTTTTTTAAGATTGATCTGAATATGTCCAGGGCTAAAAAAAGTCTCCACCACCAGCACCGGTTGGGACAAGGGGGATGGTGTGGTGGCAGAGCCATAACTCTATCGCTTGGGTGCGATAGAAGCGGGGGTATGATGGGATTTAAAAAAAATCATTTTATAAAAATAAACAGTCTTCATCATCCTGTATAATTCTCCTCAATAATATACATTCTTTTTACTTTTGTATATATGCCTTTTGGCATATTTTCCATTTTTTTATCTATTTTCTTTCTTCCTTAACAATCCCTGTTCATAATATATCAGGTTTTATTTAGAAAGTCAAACAAAAATATTATAAAATTCAAGGCAATATAAAAATATTATTGTCAGGAAAATATTCCCAATTAATACCACCTATTGTCTTTTTCAATACTATCTGATTGACATGTAAATTTTATCACGTTATTATTTCCGGATGATTAATGATTCGATATTTTCAAGGAGGATATTATGGCAAAAAGTAGTGTTAAAATGGGAATTCCTGCAATATTGTTATTCATTATTGGTATTTTCTTAATCATTTCAGGAATAAAGGGAATTATAGATTATAACTCAACACCAAATGAATTAAAACGTGCACTTGTTTCTCTTTTCGGTGGGGGAAAAAGGGATGCAATAACCCTTATCATTGCAATTCTAGATATTATTGCCGGAGCTCTTCTGGTCTTAAGCTTGTTTCTTACCCAACAAATTCCTCTCCTTGGTGCAGCAATTCCTGTTGTGGTTATCTACCTTATAGCAAAAACACTATATAACCTGTTTATAAATGGTATTACCTATGGAAAACAGATATCGTTTCAACCGGATTTTATCTCATGGCTGCTTCTTTTCATTACAAATGTTATTATTATCCTGGCTGTTATGGCGACAAAGGATACTTCTGCCTGATGGTATAAGGAAATAATTATCATTAAAAAAATTATAGTTATTTTTCATCACTCTTTTCAGGAATAGTGATATGGACCGGTTTAGCATTCCATATATCTTTTGCATATTCCGAGATTGTTCTATCTGTAGAAAATTTTCCTGTATGGGCTACATTAAGAATCGACATTTTCACCCACTTCTTTTTATTTTTATATGTTTTACTTACTTCCTGCTGACAATCAATATAACTTTTGTAATCAGCAAGAAGCATATATGTATCCCCCAGGTCCAGAAGGGATTCGATAACAGGTTTAAAAAGAAATACCCTGGTTTTCGAAAAATATCCATTATTAATCATATCGATCACTTTTTTCAATTGCGGATTTTTATGATAAAAATCCCATGGATTATATCCATGATGCCTTAATTCATCCACTTCCGAGGCATTCATACCGAATATAAAAATATTCTCTTTCCCTACTTCCTCCAGGATTTCGATATTTGCACCGTCCAGGGTCCCAATGGTAAGTGCGCCATTAAGCGCGAATTTCATATTTCCTGTTCCTGAGGCTTCATGTCCTGCCGTCGATATCTGTTCAGACAAATCTGCTGCCGGGATTATTATCTGTGCAAGGGAAACCGAATAATTTTCAAGAAAAACTACTTTAAGCTTGTCACCTATATCCGGATCATTATTCACCACATCTGCAATAGAATTAATAAGCTTTATAATAAGCTTTGCCATGTAATAACCGGGTGCTGCTTTCCCTGCAAAAATAATCGTTCTCGGAACTATATCTGCCCGGGGATTCTCCTTGATAAAATTATACAGGGTAATGACATGAAGGGCATTAAGAATCTGTCGTTTATATTCATGTATTCTTTTTATATGAATATCAAAAAGGGAATTGCAATTTACTTCTATTTTATTATTTATTTTAATATATTCAGCAAGTCTTTTCTTGTTTTCCAGCTTAATCTTCTGCCAGCTCTCTTGAAAATCAGGATTTCCGGTAAATGGAATAATCTGTTTTAATACATATAAATCAGTAACCCATCCATTCCCAATTTTACTTGAAATAAGGTCTGACAACCCCGGGTTACTCAACTTAAGCCATCTTCTCTGGGTAATCCCATTGGTCTTATTATTGAACTTATCCGGCCATTCTTCATAAAAATCCTGAAAAATCCTGGTTTTTAATATCTCTGTATGGAGTTCGGCAACACCATTAACCGAATGACTGCCTATAATCGCAAGGTGAGCCATCCTTACTTTTTTATCCTTTCCTTCTTCGATAATGGACATTCTACGGATTTTATCTATATCGTTTGAATACTTCTTGCTGATTCGCTGAAGAAATCTGTAGTTAATCTCATAAATAATCTGGAGATGCCTGGGCAGAAGATGCTCAAGCAGGTAAACAGGCCATTTTTCCAGGGCTTCGGAGAGAATGGTATGATTGGTATATGCACAGGTATTGACAGTGATCTCCCAGGCCTTTTCCCAGGATATATCCTCGATATCCACTAAAATACGCATAAGCTCGGCAATGGCAAGAGCAGGATGGGTATCATTTAACTGGATAGCTACCTTATCCGGAAAATCAGCAAATCCGTTTTTTACTGTTTTTTTATAACGCCGGATAATATCCTGCAGGGTTGCAGAAACAAAGAAGTATTCCTGTTTCAGCCGTAATTCTTTTCCCAGGTGAACATTATCATTCGGATAGAGAACCTTGGAAATCGTCTCTGACTGGGCTTTTTCCTTGACCGCTTTCTCATAATCACCATCATTAAAATATTCAAATTGAAAATCCCTTGTGGATTTTGCAGACCAGAGCCGCATATTATTCACTGTATTGTTTTTATATCCCGGGATCGGTATATCATTTGCCATGGCCATTACCTGCCTGGTCTCTACCCATTCTGTTTTAAGATGATTATCGCTGTCATAGTACTGTTTTACTTTTCCGTAAAAGTTTACCGGGTAAAGGTACTCTGGTCTTGATATCTTCCAGACATTCCCATACCTGAGCCAGTTATCCGGTTTTTCAATCTGGTACCCATCGATAATCTGCTGGGCAAAAATACCATATTCATACATAATTCCATAACCATATGCAGGAAATTCCAATGTTGC
The DNA here is from genome assembly GCA_016935735.1 of Spirochaetales bacterium. GTDB lineage: Bacteria > Spirochaetota > Spirochaetia > SZUA-6 > JAFGRV01 > JAFGRV01. Next base: position 18,970 of record JAFGQK010000131.1, read on the forward strand.
CATAGAATCCATAAAACAGGCAGCCAGCCTTCCAAGCCCCCCGTTCCCCAGCCCTGCATCACATTCAAGTTCCCGTAATTCCTTTAGATCATATCCAAGTTCGGCTATTGCTGTATTCACCACATTATACAAATCCAGGTTAATAAGACTGTTCCCCAGGGTTCTGCCGATAAGGTATTCCATGGAAAGATAATAGATCCTTTTTGCATTATGCTTATAATAAGCTTGTTGAGTTTCAATCCAGCGTTCAATCAATCTGTCCCTGACAGTTAATGCCAGGGCTTTATAACAATCAAGTTCTGTTGCAGAATATTCATCCTTTGCCAGGGAATACTCAAGGTGATTGACAAAGGATTTCTGTATGGATTCAATATCAATCCCCTGGAATTCATTGGTTGATGGAGATAGCTTTTTTAATACTTCTTTTTTTTCCATAAATACTTCCTATCACTATGAGATCATTCAATTATAGTAAAAAGCATAAGTGCCAGTACTTTTAAAGTCAAGCAAGAAAAAGAGGAATTTTTTTTAATCTTTAAAAAGAAACTGCCAGGACTACCGGAAAATAGTTGAATTTGCTACCGCTTTATAGTATTATTTTATAAGGAGTATAAAATGCATGTATTAAATATCAGAAATATAGAAGATTCAACATTTAATTCTATTAAAAAAGAGTCAAAGAAAAAAGGAATCAGCATAAATAAACTTATTCTGGATGTGTTGAACAAGGTCTTTAATACAAAAATCCAAACAGAACATCATGATCTGGATGATTTTTTCGGTACCTGGTCGGATGAAGATTATAATATAATTATGGAAACATCCAGGGGAATGAGAAATATCAATGACGAGTTATGGAAATGAAAAGGATTTTGATTGATACAAATATCTATAGTAATACATTCAGAAAAGAACCCGCAGCTGTTTCCCTATTACAACATTATGATAAAATTCTTCTTTCTCCTGTAGTTATAGCCGAACTTCTGGCAGGTTTTAAAAAAGGAACCAGGGAAAAAGAAAATAAACGACAACTCAAGGAATTTTTATCACGGGAAAGAGTTTATGAAATTCCCATTACTTCGGAAACATCGGAGTTTTATGCACATATCATGACATATTTAAAAAAACAGAGGACTCCCGTTCCGACAAATGACATATGGATTGCTGCCCAGGCTATGGAAAACGGGGCTCCTCTTGCAACGGATGACGGGCATTTCAAGAAAATTCCCGGGATTTTACTGGTTTAAGGTCTTCTTTATCGGGGAATCTCTGAATAAAAGGGAAAAAAATTGCTTCAATGGCAGCAAATGGAAGAAATTATATCATCAATGTATACAGTATTTCCTGCTTTTCTTGTTTTGGGTTGTAGGCGTCGCCAACGCTGTGTATATTTGCCAGGAATAATCAAGGAAATGGCAAAACCCCTTAACCGGATTAGATAATATCCTTTAAATCCTCTATCCGCTTAAAATGCCTTAGTTTGGCAATGGCTTTTTCCTGGATCTGACGCACCCGTTCCCTGGTAATACCAAGCATTCTTCCTGTTTCTTCCAGGGTGAATGGTCCTTCACCGGCCAGGCCGAATCTGAGTTTGATAATCTTCATCTCCCGTTCGGTAAGATGCTTAAGGACCCTGTCAAGGGTGTCCTGAAGCGCCATATTAAACACCTTTTCAAAAGGAGCATCCGAGGTCGCATCTTCGATCAGGTCAGAGAGTTTTGTAATGTTTTCTTCATCAACAGAGGTGTCCAGTGATGCCGTTTCCTGGGAAAGCTGCATGATTTCTTTTATTTTACATATAGGCAGGTTCATATAATCTGCCAGTTCCGCAGCACTCGGGTCTCTTCCCAGTTCCTGGGTAAGATGTTTTGCCACAAAGTAACATTTCTTAATGGTATTAAGCATATGGATAGGAATTCTTATTACCCTGCCCTTGTCTGCAAGCGATTTAATAATAGCTTGCCTGATCCACCAGGTGCCATACGTGGAAAATCTGCATCCCTTTTTATAATCAAATCTTTCGACTGCTTCGATAAGTCCGATATTCCCTTCATCAATAAGATCTAAGAACGAGAGTCCCCTGTGCTGGTATTTCTTTGCAATTGAAACAACTAACCTGAGATTGGAGTTAATCATCCTGTTTTTAAGATCCACAAGTTCGTGTTCCAATTGAATGATATTCCTGTCGATTTCATACTGCTCGATCTTATTGCGTCCTTTTTTACATTTTATGGCTTTAAGCTCTTCCCTGGATTCATCAATTGCCTTACCAATCTCTTTCTCTTCACCTTCTGTCAGAAGCGGATATTGAGAGATTTGTTTTAAATAAAGAACTAAAGGATCACTTTCTTTTGTAGGATTCTGGCTTTCTTCCACAAGCCTGATCTGATGGGAAACAAAGGCAGTACCATTATTAAGGTATGACTGTTTCTTACTCTTCATACTACACTCTTTTGAAATGCATTTAAAATGTATATTTTTTCCTTAAAAAAGTCAAGAAAAGCGGACAAAAAGAATGGACATCTCTATTTTTTCGTGAAAATCAAATAAAAATTCTTTTTTTATAAAAAAAAAGAAGCTAAATTCAAGGGGAAAAAGCCGGAAATATAAGAAAAAGCCCTGATTTGCTTATATATATTTTAGTCATACAGACAATATCTGCAAATTATGTATTCAAATCTACTTTTTTAATAATTTCTTTTTATTTGTTCTATAATTTATGAAAAATTATATACGGATACTTGTATTTTCCAAGAGAACAAAAAAAGATATATGATGCAAAAATGTAATAGCAAGCAAATACAAGAATTCAAGAACTGGATTTTACCCCAATAATATACTTTTACTGTTAGAATAGATAATATTTATATTTATTTAATTTTATATTTCTAATCAGGAATTATTATAATTTTTAAGTAATTATAAATCACTTCGCATATATTAAAGATACTTTTACTCTATTATAAGTTTGACCATTCCCTGAAAATCTGGTACATATATAAAGATATGGAAAAAAAGCATATGATAATCATGGTATTATGCATTTTATGTTTCTTTTTTATTCTTGTTGCCTGTACATCAAAAAAAAAGGAAGAAAATCAAATCCCGGAACAGGATGTAGAAATGGTTCAGGAAACAGATGAAGAATCATTACCAATCCAGAAAATAAACGAAGATTATTCTTCAATAAAAAACACAGAACGTGAAAAGGATGAAAACGACACTATCCGGGATACATTTAAACTGGAGCAGGAAAAACAACCGGAAACAAAAAACTCATATACTATCGGATCGCAGAGATACCTATCCTTTCTCCCACAGATCCCGGGAAGTTGCATTTATCCGCAGGATTTCACTATTGGTAGTCTTTATAATGAGGGAGATTCTTCACAGGAAGCCCGCTTTATCGAGGAAATAATATCGGATTTTCTTGTTTCCCTGAAAGAGAGTAAAATAGAGACTTCCCTTCTTTATGAAGGCGAGGAATCCGGACTTTATAGATTTTTAACATTTCATCTCGAAATGATGAACATACCACAGAAATACAGAATTGGGAAAATCGTTATAGAAGAAACTGATACAGGTTATACTTTTGTAAGGATATTTGGTAAAAAAGGGAAAACAGATGGTGAAATCTATGTGAAAAAAAAGGAGAATAAATGGTATATCTCTGATATACAGCTCAATTTCGATGAACTGGAAGTACCAGCGGAAAAAAATGAAGAAAAGTTTATGCCCACAACATATCAATGGATCATCCAGGGGATGTAGCAGAGGAGTTGTATGGGAGTGCGGGTAAACCGGATTGAAAAGGAATTTATTCTAAAAAGAATACTGGAAAAAGGAACCCTGGTAAGGATTCTGAGTGAAAAAAAAGAAATTCAGGGAAAAATCGTCAGGTTTAACGATGATTTTTTGATCATTGACTATCTTCAAAACGATATATCTCATCTGAAAATACATAATGAAGTAAGTATTTTCTTTGTGTTTGAGAATAACCAGCACACCTTTACAACAAAAATAACAGAAATAAAAGAGGATCAACTTATAATTGCCCAGCCGGAAAAAGCATATAAGAGTTTACAGCGGCAATATGAACGGACAAAATCAACAGAAGATATCCAGGTATCTTTTCAACTCAAAGGCAAACGTATACAATTTGATTTCCCGAAAACCGAAAACTACTACCCATTAACAGAACCGGAATTCTTAAACAATTTTGATCCTGCAAGTATCCAGGACCTGATTAAAATATTTCAAAGCAAAATGAAACGAATCGTTTCTGTGAGTAAAATAATTATTCTCCGCAATAAAGTTCCTGCCACTTACGAAGAAAAAATACTGGCAAAAACAGGCAAAATAATCTGGATACCATTTATCAATGATGGATTTCTGCATAAAAATGAATACCCCGGGATTTCATTTCTTACTTATCAAAAACTGATCGATTATGAGATAGAATCAGGAACATCGAGAAGTGAAATCGGGTCAAAATTGGAAAAAATTTTGAAAGAAAAGCTTGAAAAAGGTATATATTCACAACTCTATTGTCCTATTTTCTACCATGAATACCTTGTCGGTTATATTTATGTTTGTAACTTTCAAGCAAGGAAAGAAGAAATAAGTATTGATATTCTTAACTATGTATATGAATTCTCAAAAATCCTCTGTTATTCCCTGAAAACACATCATTATTTTAAGCCAAAGAAAACAGAGGATCTTTCTTTTTCCCTTTCCCTTCTTGATATCAGCGGATCCGGGTTGCTTTTTGCCCACCCGGAAAAAAATCTCTCTATTCAACTGCCAATTCATACCAATCTTACTATTACTCTTAAAATAGGGAAACGAAAAATGGAAATAAAAAGCCTGGTTATTCGTAAGTATAAAGATAAAAAAACGAATTATTATGCATTAAAATTCATGAAGATAACCCCGGAAGATTTCCGTTTTCTTTACGAGTTTCTTTATGGGAAATCTTATTCAATCGAATCTGCTGTTTTTTAAGCAATTTTTATTCCATGACGTTTCCTGGGAAATTTCTTCTTTACTGCAATACAATTCTTTTTATTCGTAAAAACCACACCTGCATTCCAATATTCCACTGCAGCAAAAAGAGCATTTCCCCCGTCATTATCATCACTATTTTCTGTCCGAAAGGATACATATTGTGCCATATTCTCAAAGTCCTGTTTCAGGAAACACTGGGTTCTTTTTCCATTAAAGGTATTCCATTCATCCAGATTTTTAAAACCTTCACCTTCATCTTCAACAATAAGGTGGGCATAATCTGTTTCAAACTTATACCAGACTTTTACTTTTTTATCCAGGTTATTTTTATTACCGTGTTTCACCGCATTCTTAATAAGCTCACTCACCTGCTGCTCAAGCAGATTTATCTCCTTTATTTCCGGGGGTGCCATCTGAACGACCAGGAGGGTAAAATACCGTATCTGTCTGTAATCACTTGGAAATTCCTTATAAAACATCCCGGTTTTATTGAAAAGCTCACTTTTTTCGTTTACTTTAATTTTTTTGATATCACCTGTCTTATCCATTTCTACTCCCTTTAAAACAGTTTCCAATTGTTACTATTATTAAATATTGCATGTCCCTTTATTCAATTTCTATCTTGCTGATTGCTTCCTCGATACTGTTTGAAATAGGAAAATACCCCATAAGTTTTGTTAATTCTATAACCTTTTTTACTGATCCATGAATATTCGCTATTCGCAGCTTCATATTATTCTTTTTTATCGATGAACAGATATATATAAGGGCTCCAATACCACTACTATCAATATAATCAACTTTCTCAAGATTAATAATATAATGCTGTATTTTCTTTTCCATCATTTTCAGGATGAGTTCTTTAAGCTTATATGAATTATACAGATCCATCTCACCATTCACATCAATTATATAGATTGATCCGGATTTCCTTATCTTCAGTTCCATTTATTATCTCCTTTCTCTCTCATTAAGGAAAATGTAAAATCATGTAACATCGGCTCTGTCATCTTCTTATAAAAATCTAATAAAATATATAAAATTATTCTCTCTATTGCAATTTCTTTCATGCTGCTTTTTTATAAAAACAGGTATTTTATCCACCATAATTGTAAAAAGTCAATTCACTTTCATTAAAATAAGAGTCTGATCATCATGCTGATCCGCATTCCCTACAAATACCTGTAAATCCGCTTTTATCAGATCGATCAATTCCTTTGCACTTTTATCTACATTATCCAGTAAAAGCTTATGAAATCTTTCGGATGAATATTGCTCTCCTTTCAAATTCATAGCCTCTATGATCCCATCCGTATACATTGTAATAATATCGCCACTCATTAACTTGGCGCGTTTCTGTCTGTACCTTGTTGTTTTTTCTATACCAATGGGAAGCCCCTCTGTATCCAACAATTCGATCTGATTTGTTTTTTTGCGGTAGATAAGCAGCGGATGATGCGCTGCATTTGAATATATAAGCTCCTTTGATACCTCATCAAAGGAAAACATACTCATGGTAGCATAATGATCGATCTCGATCTGACCCGCAATTCCCCGGTTTACCCAGGTAAGTATTGTTGCGATTTCCCTGTCGGATTTTGTTATTAGATGAAGAATAGAACGTATCATTACCATGACAATAGCAGCAGGATACCCTTTGCCTGCCACATCACAGATCACAATCCCGATTTTATCGCCTTTAAGGTTAAAAATATCATAATAATCGCCGCTTACTTTCTTTACCGGTGTATAAAACACCTGTAATTCCACATTATTCATTCGTGGGATTTTCTTTGGAAGAAGCTTTTGTTGAATGTCTTTTGCTATTTCGAGCTCTTTCTCCATTTCCCGTTTCTCTATAACTTCCATATAGGTGTCCAGGAAATCGATTGTCAGGGCTGCATATTCACCGAATGTTTTAAGGTGCTCAAAATCATTTTCCGAAAAGACCTTTCCCCTTTCCCGGTGCAGCACGGCAAGAACACCGAGTACCCGCTTCTGAATAACCAGTGGGATGATAATAACCGAGTTAACATAAAGGGTATTATTATTTATATTATACGATAAAAGAGGTTCATCCCTTGATTGTCTAATAAACCGCGGCTTCCCGGATTTCGCAACCTCTCCTAATATAGATTCTCCCAATCGTATAGGAGTGGATTTAAAATATGCTTCAAGACTGCTTATTTTCTGCTTGATAAGGATTTCTGGTACTGCATAAAGTGGCGGGAAAAAGCCACAGACAGCTTTTACTTTCAGGATATCCTCATATTCATCCACCTTTAAAATAACACCTGCTTCTGCAGAAGTGGTTTTTACCGTGGATTCAATAACATAAGAAAGTACTTCATCCTGTTCCTGTTTTTTACCGATAGCGGTGCTTAAGACCCTCATATATTCAAAAAGAGACTCTAAATCATTCGAAATAAATTTCAGTTCCAGCATCTGTTCCCTGTCGAACAACTCATTATACTTATAAATGATATATATATGAAGCAGGTATCCCAGGGAATAAATAAGGGACTGGAGGATAACCAGAGAATCTAACTTTGGAAGAAATGGAAGAACAAGATAAATAATAATGCTTATTGTCCCGGGAATGATAATAAGGGTAGCCTTTGTCAGAAGGATAATATCGGCATTTTCCGTATTATAAATAGATACACCGATAAGATTTACTGAAAGGTAGATGATAGTGATAACTATTATTCCAAATAAAGCATATCCATACCAGGTTCCATAAAACTTGAATAAGAAGATATTAAGAAGCATCAATAGGGCAAAAAAACCATTTATTATAAAAATAGAAATATCATGGTTTCTTTTTCCTGTGTATTCCCGTAACCAGTAAAGATAAAAAAGAAGAACAATACTATCGGTAATATTCAGAAGAAAAAGACCATTATCAAGGATTCCAAGGCTTAATTCTCTATTTAATACCCGAAGAAGACAGTATACGACATCCCGGATCAGGAGCATTATAGTAATATATTTAATAAATCTGAAAGCCGGCAATGGTCTTTTGAATGATATATACCGATAGTAAAGCGAAATAAGGAAAAGTGTGAAGAATTTCACACTTTGTAATGCCAATTCCTTAAAAATTTCCCCAATCAATAACAAGGACGTACCCACCTCTTTTAAAGAATATTATTCTTAAGGTTGTCACATACCATAACGAAGGCTTAAGCCCACAACCCAATTAACAAGCTATCCAGGTTCTTTTTATTATACTGGTCTCATTAACCTGGCGGCCAACG
>JAFGQK010000132.1 GCA_016935735.1 Spirochaetales bacterium
AAGAATAGACTTTTTTGAATCCCCACATCACCAAAAAGTAAATCACGGATTAAGTTTAAATGTTGTATAAATCGTCCTTACATTCAGCAAATACAATTACAGGATTATTATCAATAAAGAAAACCTTTTTTGCCCCCACTCGTTTTGCAGCAACCAACCATTCACCTTTATCCAGCCAAATATCCATATTAATATTGAAATTAGGAGTATCAAATAACTCACCACTGGTATAATCCAATTCGTTATAGACAGCATCTAAAAGGTTCATAATAGAGTTTTCTCCACTATTTACTTAAAAAAAATCATTATTAGAAATTTATTATCTTGTTTCTTATAAATACATAATCTTGTTCTTCCGTCAAGCGCTGTATTGTTTGATTAATAAAATATCATACCATATCTTTCATAAAGTATTTCCACAACACTACTTATTATCTGTTTAGTATTGTATGGTGTATTAGAAAGTTTTTCAAGTTAAAATTTCTTCATCTTATATGAATTTAATCATTTTTTTAAAGAATGTATCCTAAAAATAATAACTCCCTTCTATTTCAATACGGTGTTTTACCGGGCTTAACGATGTTTCGTTGATTCTTTTCCCGTCAAAATCATATAGCCCCGTATATCCGAACGATACTGAAAGGCTTCCTGTTAACTGAAATGAAACCCCGGGTAAAATATTCAAACTTAATCCATCCGGGGAAAAAAGTACTGTCACATAGGTATCCATATTAAGATCATAGAAAGGGTAAAGCAGGTGGCAAAGAATATAGTGCTTGTTCACATACCCCGGAATAATCATACTTATTTGTTCGGAAGACGGGTACCCAAAAATGGTAACCGTTTGCTCTACGGCCTGTTCATAATACTCCTTTTCATCGTTACTTAATCCTTCTCCGTTATAAAAGTATTCAAGAATCGCTGTTAATTCATCAGGGAATACATATTCCACCCCTACAAGGAACGAAGGAATAATATCCGTCTTGATAATGGAATTTGCTGGTAATTCATAATAGTAGTTCCTGCTGCCCCATCGGGCTGCTGCTTCACCATAGAATCCAATATCAAAAAGATTAATCTTGAACCCCAGTCCGAGTGAAGCTGGGAGTGTGTCTTCTTCTTCCTCTTCGTCATATTCATAAAGACCGCTCAGCATAATTTCCATACCCGGAAACCAAAACCTGTTTTCACATAAAAGCATGATATTTTTGAAATCAAGTCCATTGCAGGTGTCACTGCCGGTATAAAGACCGCTTATCGATGTACTGAAACTGTTCCCCAGTAAAAAAGTCATTTTAACTGCATCGATTCCCTTTAGTTCCGCTTCCGGATCATACGGATCTTTAAGTGGATTGGCAAAATCGATAGGATTCCAGCCATATCCGTAGCCAGTATACATCTGTTGCCTGCCCAGACAGAAGACCAGATACTCTGTCACATAAAAGCTGACATTTGCCCGGAGGAGTTCGATTGTATTAATTTCCGTACCAAGAAAAGGGAGGGTTTGTGCAAGGGCAATGGTTTCATCCCCGGTGGCTGCGGCATAAAGAGCCTGTGCAATCTGATACGCATCAAGCCCGAACCATACGGCAAAGGAGGATGTATCATCTTTGCCTTCAATTTTAGCAGTAACATAATCCATTAACTGGATATCATGTACACTTAGAAAATTATCCGGGTTTATAAGTGAATCAAACCGGTCATCTTCATAAGGGAATGCCGGAAAATAAGAAAGGTTGATTTTTATATTCCCTGAAAATTCCAGCTGGGAAAAAGCAGCCATGCAATAAAAACAGAAAATTAAAACCATACCCATTATTTTTATTTTATTTATTTTCATATCCTTTACCCCTGCTACTTAATCTGTTCCAGATAGGGTTGTGTAAAAAGCTGCTTTTTCACAAGAGGGCTCTGGAACTCAATAGATAATATTTTATATTCTGTGTAACTTTCTTTTGTATGACTATCCATTCTTATTAAAAAGGGATAGCTTCGCCCCCCGATTTCCCGGAAGTCGTTAAGGGTAAGTGTTTTGATATTTGCATTATTTTCATAATATTCAATCTTTATATACTGATTATTCTTACGGGTGATATAAGCAATGAGTTGTTCATACGGTGTATCCGAATCCGGGAGAGCGGTAAATTGCACTTTATAACACAGGTCATCATTTACCTTTTCCTTTTCATTAAGAAGGGTAATTGCATAAAGTTTTGAAAGTCCGGTATTATTGTTACTCATATCATTATAGGAAAAATCAGTACCCCCGGCTGAGTTCTTTTTTGCCGAAGAACTTAATTTCCTGATCCTTCCTGTGTTTCCGAACTTTACCCAGATATCATTTTCAATCATCAAATATGCTGTTCCTTTCATTTTTGCCGGTGCACGGTAAATTGTGAGGGAATAACTTTTACCATCCTCGAGCAGGGAAAAGCTTTCTACCTTCATTGCAGGCTGGGGATTCCCGGATTTAAATACAGTCAATTCACTCGTACTGTATACCTTTTCCCATTCCAGGTAGGAGTCTGCTTTTTTTACAATGGATTCGATATCCACAGACTCATCACTAAAGGTATGAAAACATAAAAAGATCAATACGATTATTCCTGTAATTCCTTTGCTGTTTAATTTCATGGATTACTCCTTTCTTTTCGTTATTTTCCAGGGAAGTATGTTAAGATTCAGTTTTTCACCAATTGTGACAATCAGTGAAGAATAGAAAAGAATAGAAAAAATAAATGCAAGGGCAATGGCAATAGTGAGCACAATCCCGGTACTTTTCATCGCCCGCATAATGGAGGGGATGAAAGATGCAAAACCGATAATTGTTGTAAGTGATGTCAGGAATACAGCGGCACCTGTTTTCTCGATTACCGTGTTTATTTTTCCCTTTCCTTCGTAAAGGTACCGGTGACCTATATGTACTGCATCATCTACCCCTATGCCGATTACCAGGGGAATACCGATTATATTGAGAAAGTCAAACTTGATTCCTGTAAGGGCCATAATACCGAAAAGGGAGAAAAGCGAAAAGCTTAATGGAAGCATTGTGATAAACGATACCTTTAAATTCTTGAAGTCCAGGAATAACAGGATAAAGATAATGATAAACGCGACAATTGACGCCTTGACTGTATCAGTCTCTGCGATCTGGGTCATCTGATCTGCTGCAAGAATCATACCTGTTGCATACGGCGAGATGGTTTCCACCTGCCTGACAAACGTATCCCTGTACTGTTTTATCCACGGATTCTGTGTTGGGTAAATACTGATAAGGTAATCCGATCCATTTTTTGATATATATGAGTTTTTCACTGTATCCGGAAGATCATCTGTTGCTATATTCCTGTTCTGTGTCATTTCGAGTAGTTTTTGTTTTAATTTTGTACCCATTCGTTTCTGAAGTTCTTCAAGGTTCTTTAATCTTCCTGGATCAGAATCAAGTAATGCAATAATTTTGTCTATCACAGAATCGGCAACCTTTTCCCCTTCCTCGTTCATACCGGTAAGTTTATCCAGTGTATAAGACATCCGTTGCATCCCGCTTGAATAAGCGAGTATGGAAAGCTCGGAAAAATTCATCCAGAGTCTGTCCAGTTCTTCTGCAAGTCTTTCTGTATTGATGGAACCGGAAGCTTCAAATAGTTCCAGACCGGTCTGGACATCTTCTATTACGGGAATTCTCTCTTTTTTCTCATTTTCCGTTGCAATGTAGGGGGCTATTGAATCAACCATTTTTACCGATGCAAGCTTTTCCAGTTTTTTAGAGTACTCTTTTACCGTTTCCAGTGAACCGGATCTGATATAAAGGCAATCAGGAGCCATCTCAAATTCCTTCACCATCCTGTCCTGGAGTTTTATAGACTCAAGACCTTTTGCCTCCATTTCCATAAGATTGTCCTGAACCTGGACATTTGGTGCCTGGGTGATAAAGATAACTGCTATAGCCGTGAATACAATGGTAATAATGATTGGATACCGCTGGATGAATCGTCCTATAAAGGGCAGGCTGCGAGCCCGCCCGGATATCCGGTTTAACAGGAGATCTGCTTCTTTCTTTCCCCGCTTTTTCATATAAGAATTCCTGCATCCGATAAATGCAGGGATAAAAATCATCATGGCAAAATATTCACAGAGGATTCCTGTCCCTGCAACAAACCCGAGTTCCTTTACCAGGCCACTCTGGGCAATAATAAGTGCAAAAAAGGCAACAGCAGTGGTAAGTGCACCTGTTAATATCCCGGGACCACTTTTAATAAAACTGGAAACCATTGCATCCCGTACATTCTTCCCATCATCCTTTTCCTGTACATAGGTGGTAAGAAGATGAATAGCATAGTCAATGCCAAGTCCGATAAGGGCTACCATGTACATTGCAGTCATGATGTTAAGGCGATGCACAACAAATCCGGTAATACCTGCTGTCCATATAATCCCGAGAATAAGCGGAATGCCGGATATGAAAGGAATGGAAAACATCCGGAAAGCCAGGATCATCAGGGAAAGGATAAGGATAAAGGCAATGACCATGGATAATGCCAGCCCCTGTTCAGAAGTAAGCATCTCGTCTTTTCCCACCACAATGAATCCGGTAAGTCCTGCAATTGCACCGTTTTCAGCTGCTACCTTTTTTGCTATTTTATCGATAAGTGGAACAGAAGTCGCAAGCATATCAATATTATTGATATCAAACGTGGGCTGGATAAAGAAAAGAGCCATTGTATCATCCCTGTTAAAGAAATACTCCTCGCCGTATAATAAGTATTCCAATGTGTCATCCAGATCCTTTTCCCCGGTTTCTTTTCCTTCCAGGGTATCTTTTAATAAAACAAGGTATCTTTCCAATCCCTTAAACTGGGATATGGCTATCCTTTCATCTTCTGTTAGTTTATCCTCATTCCCTGTATACTCTTTTTCAAAATCATCGTTTAATTGTGAAATAAAGGGAACAATATCCAGGTTGCTGTAAATGTCCTTTAACCGGATAAGATCTTCTTTTTTCTGGACTAAAAGACCATATTTTTTGAAAAAATTCCTGTCTGCCTTTCCACTGACATTATTAATGTATTCCTTATATTCCGGTTTTTCAAACTCATTAATAAGTGCATCGATGCTTTGCTTAATTATCCTGATTGCTGCTTCCCTGTCTGTTTTATCCTCTGGTTCTACAACAACCGTGATTGCAGATGAAAGAGGAAAATTTTCTATAATATTTTTTAAATCTTCTACCTGTTTTGAACCCCTGGGGAGAATGGAGTAAAAAGTCATTTCCATTTCCAGCATGGAAAAGCCGATAATAGCGATCACTGTGATAATTATCCCGATTGCCATGGCTTTTATCCAGTGTGTCACTGCCCATGCTCCCCATTTTTCCAGAAGTACTGTTTTGATAGATTTTCTGTTTTCCATATTATCCTCCTTTTTTATAATTCTGGATAACAGTTTCGAGAAATTGCATATATTCCTGGAATGTTTTTTCGCCCTTCCGGGTAAGGGAATAAATCGTATGTGCCGATTCACCCACAAGCTCTTTCTTCTTTTGAATATATGATGCCTCAAGAAGCTTTTTTAAATGAGTATAAATTGATCCGTCCGTTCCCCCTATGATCTTTTTAAACCGGTTATAACTCACGCATTTTTCTTTAAAGAGAAGCGTCATCATTGAAAGCCTTGTTTTTTCAAAAAACACCTGGTCAAAATGCAGATATAGATCATGCATTTGTCTGATCCTTTTTTTCCAGGAAGTAACAGAGAAATCCGCCTGCTATCCAGACAATCCCGTTACTTAAACTGCACACGAGAATAAGAATGCGTGTGGGGATAGGAAAGAAAAAAAGAATGACAGGAATCGCTGTAAGGATTGATGCAGGAATAAGATAGTATATATGGGTAATCATGGCATAGAGAACAAAAAAAACGGATGAACCGAAGGTAAGAAATAGTGGAATGTAATAATATACGTTAAGTTCCAGGAAAAGAATGGCGGTAAAAATAATCGTAAAAGAGATAATGGATAACCCGAGAAAGAATTTTATAACCGGTCTGGAGAAGATAGTTAAGGAATATTTTGACATATTTTGAATAAAAGAAATTAATTCAAAAAGAAAAGCCAAAACAATCACCGGCATCCAGATAAACACAAAATACTCGATCGCTTTTAGGTTACATAAACCTGCGATAATATAATGAGTAAGTCCTCCAAGAATAACCAGGACACCCCATACAAAGAAAGCCCATTGCGCATACATGGTTCTGATCTTTGCATCAAAAAGATACTCTTTTATTATCCGTAAGTTTTCCATACTTTCTGATTTTTCCACTGTTTTATTTTCTGCCATCGTTTTACCTCCGGATTAAGTTTAAAACACAAAGTTGCTTTAATAAACAAAGCTACTTTAAAATATAAAGTAGCTTTGTATTTTTGTCAAGGAGAAAGAGAAAAAAAACTTTTATTTCAAGCTTTTAACCCGGTCGTTGCTATGCCTTCGACAAAATATTTTTGACTTATAAAGAAAATAAAGATACAGGGGACAAGAGTTAAAACCGACATGGCCAGGACCTGGTTCCATATGACAATAGTCGCGGTATCCTGGGTCATACGAAGGGCAAGTGACACAGTGAATTTATACGTACTATTTATGAATATCATCGGATTAAAAAAATCATTCCATGTCCAGATGAACTGGAATATACCCATTGAAAACAATGCCGGTTTACACAATGGCAACAGTATCCGTAGTAAAATGACAAAGGAATTGCATCCGTCTATTTTGGCTGATTCATCGAGTTCAATAGGGATGCCACGTAAAAACTGTACCATCATGAATACGAAAAAAGCCGAGCCTGCAAATGCAGCCGGTACGATAAACGGATAATACGTGTCAATCCATTTAAAGTAATTAAAAAGAATATACCTGGGGATGATGACAACCGCATTGGGTAACATTAAAGTTGCCAGCATTAAACTGAATAATATTTTTTTTAAAGGAAATTCGAACCGGGCAAAACCATATGCAACAATTGTACTGGAAATAATGGTAAAAAATACAGTAGGTACAACCAGGATGAAGGTGTTCAGGAAAAACAGATCAAAACCATATTGCCCCGATCCCTTAAAACCATTGATATATCCATCCAGTGTCCATTTTGCCGGAATGAGATTCAAAGATCCGAAAATTTCTTCATTATCTACCTTAAATGAAGAAAAAAACAGCCATAATAATGGATAGATAATAACCAAACCCAATATAATGAGAAAGGTGTACTGTATAAACTTTTTTATATATACCTTTTTCTTCATTATCTTCCCCCGCCACTTGTATAAAACACCCAGCTTTTGGATGTTTTAAAAGCTATAAGTGTTACCGTTATGATGATTGCAAAAAGTATCCATGAAAGAGCACATGCGTATCCCATTTTAAAATACTGAAACCCTTCGTAATACAATTTCATAACATAGAGATATGTTGAATTTAAAGGCCCGCGGTTTGTAATGACAAAAGCGCCGGTGAACTCCTGGAACGAGTTTACCGTTTGCATTACCATGTTGAAAAAAATAATCGGCGACAGGAGTGGGATGGTAATCTTGAAAAAGGTTCTGATTCTGGAAGCACCGTCGATTTTTGCTGCTTCGTATAATTCCCCGGGTATCTGCTGTAAGCCGGCAAGAAACAGCACCATTGATGAACCGAATTGCCATACGGTAAGAAGGCTTAAGGTAAAGAGCGCCAATTTGGGGCTGCTTAACCATCCTGCATCCGGCAAACCAAAGACAGCAAGCAGGTTATTCATCGCGCCTTCCCGCATAAAAAGGAAACGCCATAACAGCGCAGTTGCGACACTACCCCCGAATATGGAGGGGAGATAATAAACTGTTCTGAATATGTTTATTGCCTTTAACCTGGCATTTAAAATCATTGCCACTGCAAGGGCAAAAGCAAGTTTTAACGGTACTGCATAAAAAACATAGAGAAACGTTACCTTTAAGGAATTATAAAAATCCCTGTCTTTTGTAAACATATAAATATAATTCTTTAATGCAACGAAATTTGCATTACCCATCATATCAAAATCAGTGAATGAATAAATCAAAGAAGCTACAATAGGATAGAACTGAAAAACAAGAAAGCCGATAATCCAGGGGCTTATATACACCAGTCCGATATAACCCCACTTTCTTTTTTTATGGATTTTCATGATATTCTTATTGTTTCTTTTCATCATTTACCTCACAAGGTCCATCATGGTTATAGTAAAACAAGTCAAAATCAGCACATCCTCCCTTTCCATTATGATGATACGTGAACAGCCCGATTCGTGCGCCTTTCCAGAAGGCACTTTCAAGTGTACAATTCCCGCCCAGGGTGAAAAAATCCACATTATCAAAACTGAATGAAAACCTTGTTGATCCGTTAATATCAATATCGGTATTAAAAAAAATAATTTTATTCCCGGTTACCGGTCCGTTCCAGGTAATGTTGGAAGTAATTGCCTTTATCCGCAGATTCTCATCACTTTTTATTACGCCAATCCAGTTTTCCTGATGTATGCCCGTGAATGCTATCCCTGCTGTTTGTCCATGAGTCATAAAGGAAGTATCGAGTTTGATGCTGATATGACCGGTATTCCCCATAAGTCTCTGTGTAAGGGTATTTCTTGCATGAATAATGTCCCGGGCAGGTAATGATTTTAACCGTAAATATCCGGGCCGTTCGGTCAATGTCCAGTTTGTATCAACCGGATTATGATTCCATTGCCACTGTGGGCCCAATTCGGGGGATTCAAAATCATCGGATATCCGTGGTGAACAGACGGGAAATGACCCCGGTATACCGGGTTTTTTGAAGATTGTCACCGGTTCCTCGTCCAGCCCCATGACCGGCCAGTCATCGATCCATTGCACCGGCTGCAAATGGCATACCCTTCCGAGAACACCGGCACTCTGAAAATGGAGAAACCAGGTTTCCCCGGATTCCAGTTCCACCATCCCCCCCTGATGCGGGCCATTGATTGCAGTTTTCCCCTGGCTAAGTACTGTTTTCCGTTCATAAGGACCATAGAGAGATGTTGAACGTGCCGCTGTCTGCCACCCGTTTTCCACCCCGCCTTCCGGGATAATCAGGTAATATAACCCATTCCTTTTATAAATTTTAGTCCCCTCTGCAATTTTCCCGGTATAAACGATCCTGCCTTCATCCAGGAGCTTCGTTCCATCCGGACTCATCCGGTGAATGATGATTGGCCCGGCGCCGACAATACTGTGACCGAGATATGCCTTCCCGTCATCGTCCCAGAAGGGACAGGGGTCTTCCCACCCGCTTATGCGTTTCACCTCGTGAAGGGAAGACCATGGACCCGCAGGAACCTTTGCCGTACTCATATACAATCCCTCGTCCGGTGTACAAAAGTATAGGTAATAAAGGCCATTATGATAACGTAAAGCAGGTGCCCAACTCCCTTTTCCATAACCTTCCATACGGTCATACTGCGGACTGAACTCCAACCGTCTGTATACCTGGCTGATTAATGACCAGTTCACCAGATCCCTGGAATGAAGAACCGGCATGCCCATAAAATGAAAATCCGAACATATCATGTAAAAATCACTTCCGGTTCTTATCACATCCGGATCCGAGTAATCTGCATTCAGGACAGGGTTCCGGTAATATCCGTTTCCCAGGTCACCCCATGTATTGTTTTTTATCATCATATCCTTTCCCGGTAATAAACAGGAAGCTTTTTACAAAGAGCCTGGCGGTTGCGGCCGTTTGGCATTTAAAAATATTTATGACAATTAGATTTTATACATTTAAAGGGTTTATTATTTTAATTCCCTCTTTTTTCATAACATCAAGTATTTTTGCATCACAACACACAAATAAGGGTTTTTCATTGTTAATTATAAAAAATGAAGCTATCTGTATTGAATCCATGGCGTTCATCTGGTACTTTTCTATAATTGCTATTGCTTTGTCTTCAACATCATTATCAAATTTTACTATCTTAAAATCTATAAAATCATTTTGGATTCTTTCCCATATTTTTTCATATTCCAATTTCTCAATTCTTTTTTCAATCAAAGCCCGTTTAAGAGTGGAAGCCAATTCGATCTTTGTAATAGCAGCGACAATTATTGAACTTACATTCCTGAATAAATTTCTTACCTTTTCGGTTCCATCCTCATTAATATACCTTTTTACTAAAGCTGATGTATCAAAATAACCTACCATCTTTCTCGTTCTTCTCTTATCATTTCTGTAGTAGTTTTTCCCTGTTTAAGGGTAACAGGTTCAAATTCTGCTTTCCAGCTCGGTTTTTCATTCCCTTCATTTTTACATTTACTTTTAAGAAAATCTGCAAAGTCAAGTAATTCTTTAAGATAAATTTCAGGTAATGTTTCAATGTCCTTTATAATGTGTTCTTTTAAAGCCTCTATTCCGTTCATATCTTATAATGTAACATATCTGTTATTTTTTTTAAACAATCTTTTACAACATCCGCCGTATATTTTCCCATTCGACCTTCCATGTGCCATCTGCCGGAAACCCCGGTGCATTTCTGTTTTCGTATCCCTCCCAGCCGGCTGCCATCATTCCTGTTGCAGTAAGAAGGCCGCCGTTTCCGGGTAAATAGACAGGAAGATCCTTGCAAAAAACCTGGCGGTTGTGACCGTTCGGCAGGTATACATTTTCAGGAGAATCATACAGGAGTGTCTGTACAGCGATCTCCGGCATTCCCAATCGTGCGGCAGTCATTGCAATCATTGGGAAATCCCATCCCCATACCCTGTCCATCTGCCAGCAGTCCAGGACTTTTTTAAGGGTTTTTGCCATTATCTGTTTATCGATTTTATACCCGGGAAGCATCCCCAGTGCAGCAAGCATGGAAGGATGATCGTAGTTATATTTCGTAAACGTATCCAGGCACTGTTCATGTGCCAGGTACATTCCATCTCTCACCGGAAGGGATGAAAGGCCAAAGACGATTTTTCCCCACAAAGGATCCGGCTCAAGTCCGAGCCGTCTTCTCCAGATGATTGCCGTCTTTAAACCGAACAACCAGTACTCCAGTTCAAATGCGGGATTCAAGGTATGAATCGGATCGTGATTTTCCTGTGCGGGAATGACTGGTGGTCCGAGAACATATCGATTGTTTTTATTCTCATAATAAACAAAAGAAGCCATAAAAGAAGCGGTTTCAAATACAAGATTCCGATATGTTTTTAATGTTTCTAAAGTCGGTCTGGATCGATAGATCATTTCCGCATAATAAATCGGATGCGGTTGCTGCCATATAATAAAAGGATTAATGGGGGAAGGGCTTTCTGTCCCATAAAGACTTGTCATTTTAGGCCAGCGTGCACCGGTATATCCCTGGGATGCTGCAATAGCCCTGGCTTTTGGCAACATGGAAATATACCATTTCATACTTTTTTCAAGAAGCGAGACCCGTTCCCAGAGGGTAAAATGAACAGCATGCCACCAGTGCATTTCAAGATGAAATTTACCATACCAGCTGTTACAGGTTAATCCTGTCTCCTGGGGCGGCAGTGAACCGGAACACTGGATTGCAGTAAGGTATTGTGAAAGCACAATTCTCCGCTCCAGTTCAAATGCGTACGGATTGTCACTATGGGCAAGTTCTATTATCCCTCCCCTGTTCCAGTACTCATGCCAGTGTTTCCTGCAGGCTGTTTCGGTTTCATGAAAACAGGGAATCGAATTCTTTACAGGGGATGGGGAAAACAGGCAGTTTAATTCGAAAATCTCGTTCCCTGGAAAAGGAATGATAGTGAATGAGTTTTTTCCATACTGATGAAATGATGTTCCCGGGGAATAAGAGATACTCACAAAGTATATATCGTTATCCAGTGTTCTTTTCAAACCCGCGTGATTTTGTCCGGCAGAAATAATCTCTGTTGAATGGCACCTGTCATTTGTCCAATCTGCTGCGTTAATATCCGGTGATCCGTAGGGAAATGCTATCTTTATCCGTATTTTTTTTCTGCAGAGTAAAGAAGAACGGATTAAAATCGAGATCACATCCAGTTCCGGGTGGCAGCAGGTTTTTATGAAAAGAGTATGGTCCTCAACAGAAAAGGAACTGTATAACAATCCATTCCACATATCCAGCTTTTGCTTAATAGTATGAAGATCACCGGGACAAAAACCATTTCCATTTTTTAAAGAGAGTTCCAGTCCAATGCGTCCCAGATGGAGTCTGTGCGGATTTTTACGCAGCCAGTGATACGCATCCTCCTGGCCATTACTTTTGGAAGGATACTTCACTGTGCGGTTATTCACCTTGTATGGTGTAAGATGAAAGTCATTTCTGCCGGGAGAATCCTTTTCCCTGCTGAATGGTGTGGTGTGCCACCCCCACTGGGCCTGTGTGCAGAGCGGGATGCCGTGTTCATAAAATTCCGGGAATGTCTGGAGTCCTGTTATATCTGCGGTAAATGAGAGTTCTCCATTCCCCACGGAAAGCGGAGAAAATTCATCATACTGATATATGAAAGGGTTGTGTCGTTTTACCAGGTCGTGTCTGTTTACCGGCATATGATAACAGAGAAGTAAAAAGTATTCCCGGGTTGCCTGGAAAATCCGGTTTACGCTTCAGACAACCCCGGAAATTATATAAAATAGTTTTTATTCCTGCTCTTCTGCTTTCAATTCGGCAACCTTTTCCTCTGTAAGTTTTAAATTCTCCACAGCAGCTTCTTCCGGTGTCAATTCGCCGAATTCGACTTTCATCCCGATATCGAGTCCTATCTGGACAATCTGTCTGTTATAGCCAATTGCAGATTCCAGGACAATGCGGCTTTTTGTTGCTGCGCCCACCGCATCACTTGTCATCTTATTTATTTTCCCTTCTTTTGCAGCAGCATCACGGGCAATTGATGATGCGGGAATACTCCGGACATCCCCGAGAATGACTGCCGCATCTTTATTATTTAAAAACCAGTCGATGAATTTTACCGACTCGGAAATATTCCTGGATTTTATATTTGCACAGAGTTCCTGGGAAGGTCTCATCTGCGAAGCCCCGGTCTTTGCATTCTTTAATATAGGTGGGAGCATCAAGATAAATTCCGCATCCTTTAGTAGATACCGTGTGTAGTTGCTTGCCCAGTCCACAAGACAGATTATCTGTTGATTAATCCATTTCGGATTCTGTTCTCCCTTGAAAGTATAAAGAGCAGCATCTCCCGGCGGTTCGAGTACGCCGTATTTTACTGCATCGGATAGCCATGTATACATTCTTACCAATTCGGGCTTGCCGAAATTAAGAGTATAATCATCATTAAACCCTTTTTTGCCTGTCATCTGTTTCACCATGGCCATGAGTACTTCACCTGCAAATGACTCTGTATCATGTAAGAACAGGTAATAACCTTTATTCTTTTCATGCAATTTTTTTCCTTCTGCCAGCATGGTATCCCAGTCGCCAAGTTTGCTTATATCAACACCCATTTTATCTGCAGCTGTTTTATTTACAAGCAGAAGCTGTGCATTCAATCCGGTAGGCAATCCTACCAATTTGCCATTATAAGTACAAAAGTCACCAAGAAATCCCTGGTCAAAAGCCTTTACATTTACTTCACCCCGTTTGGACAAATCCACAAAAAAATCGCCCCTTGAAATAAGTTCCTGGAGCCACGTCTGGTCGATCTGCATGATATCCGGTGCAGTATTCGATGCGAGTTCGATTTTCTTCTTTTCCAGATACCCCTGTGCACCGCCATATTCAGATAATATCTTTATGTTGGGATTCAATTTCATATAAAGATCGATAGCCTCCAGGGTGGCTTTATGCCGTGCATCTCCGCCCCACCAGGAAAACCTGAGTGTTACCTGTTCATTTGATTTTTCCCCTGCATATAACGTCATTATCCCTATCATAACCAGTAAAATAATACTCACCCATAAAAATAATTTCACATTCCTTCTCATATCTCCTCCTTATTTTTTTTACTGAAAAAGCAATTTAATATTATTCAGACATTAATCCAAAATTAAGATAAAAGTCAATGATAATTTAAAAAAATAGAGTGATTATTCAGCCTTGCATAGTAAAAAATGGATAATTATTTGATCTTTTTAAATAAAGCATCTATCTATCTATTTCATCAGGATCATAATTCCATCGATTTCATCTACTTTCCCCCTTCTTTATTTTTTTTATAAATCCATTTTTACTAAAGCGGTTTATCATAGTATTTAAAAACTTTTATCTTTTAGTAATTTTTATATGTTTTATTATATCATAACAAAAAAAGTAAAATACCTGTTTCTAACTGTTCTGACCTATAATGTTTCTATGATACAGACAAATTTCCTTTTTTACAGAATAAGCCGTCAGGTGTTCCATTTTTCTTCTTTGTAATTAAAAAATGAACAAACTACAAAAGGTGAATAAATATATTACATCTGTAATTTAATAAAATTAATACTAAGTAATTGTTAAGTAATAAAACCTTTATAAACAAATAACAATTTAATTAAAATATGATGTTATATATTGACAATAACATTGCCATTCATAGACTTATTATTAATACTACTTTTATAGGAGGAAAGAAAGATGAAATACCTTTCAATTCTATTAGTCGTTATCTTATTTTTATCATTTACATCATGCGGGAAACAGAGTTCAAATACAGATAACCTGGCAAACACAGAATCGGCAAAAATAACAAAAGATGATCCTGTGAAAAATATCCTGGAGGCAAATAAATTAAAAAAACTGGTCACTATTAAAAATCCAAATACGATGAAATTAGATACAACACCGAGGGATGCTGCGGTTATTAAGGAGGAAAAAAAAGTTTTTGAGCAAGTAGCGGAAAAATTTCTTAAATATATTGCTGATCATAGTCTGGACGCTGCTTTAGAAGAAATTAATAAATCTAGTGATGGTGTATTTAAAAGTGACTTAATTAATGTACACTTTTATCTAGCTATTTTAAAAAAGACGGGTGATCAAGTCGATACAATTGTAGCTCATGCAACAAGTCGTGATTTTATTGGAGTTGAAATTAAACTTAATGAATGGCAGGATTTAACAGGCTGGAAATATATGAATGCTATATCTGAACTTTCTAGTGAAACAAATCGTGTATGGATAGATGATGTTTATTGGAAAGATCCAAATTGGGTTAATGGCAAACCAGCACGATTTTCAGGTTATAATAGATTCTATAATATTAATAATGATAGATATTGGCTGCATTATACAGTTTGGTTGGATAAATAATACAAATAAGACCCAATCATATTATTATTTATATAATATGATTGGGGAAAATATTATAAAAATTATAACTATTTAATCACTTCGAAGAAAATATTTCAGCATAATGCATAACAAAATAAGTATAAATTGGAATATTCTTAAATTCAAAAGTCTAGTACAATGGAAATTTATTACTCTAATCCAGGTTGTGTAAATATCAGGAGATACCTCTCCCCTCTAAATATAATTATAAAGATTTGCTACTGGTGTGTAAGCGATTATTTCGCACCGTTTCGTCCCAGCTTCATCCATGCCGATTATAAAGG
>JAFGQK010000133.1 GCA_016935735.1 Spirochaetales bacterium
AATCACTGTTTATGACCATCGTTTTATGCCATTCTGGCGGTTAAGACTTTAAAAACGCATAAAACCACACACATCCTTAAAACCGGACAACACTCTATCTTTTTATCACGTTCAGACCTCGTGCAACGGTAAAAAAGCTCATAAAACAACATTTCCATTACACGAGGTCTGTACTTGTAAATTCCAATCTACCAGGCTTTCCTGGCGCCATGTATCCAGTGGTTCTTTATCTTTTTGTTAAGAGGCTTTACCCGATATCGAATTTCCACCCTGGTAACGGGGACGGAACTGCCTCCCTATGCGGCATACCCTCCCGGCCCAGGGGGACGGAGCTGCCTCCGCGTAATGCCACAATACTTGAGTGGAAAATAGATGTCTATTAACAAGAATGGAATAGCGAACCGCCTGGTATGAACATTACAATAAGAAAGGAGCAGCAAAAAAACTGCCCCTTTCTTTTATAATGAATGAATAGTGCTATATTGTTACGGTCACCGTACCATCGAGACCATATGGAGTCCCGATATCCATTGTATTCACATCAACAAAGTCATTTACCTCAAGGATAAGTGAAGTGGTTCCCGGATTTTCCAAAGAAATCCAGTCCACTGTTATGATATGTAAATCAGAACCGGGACCTGTGCCCGATACATCAAATCCGGTTATTACCAGACATCCATTGGTATTGTTATTCAATGCCGAAATGAATCCATCCGGGCCTTCTTTTATACTGCTTAAACCATTACTAAGTTGAATAATTGCATCATCATAAAAAATGGTGATACCGTATGCAGCAAGCATCTGTGTCCCGCTATCCGCATGAATTTCCATGGTAAAGGGAGTGTCCCTTGCTACTGTCCGATTTTGAGGAACAATCCATACAGTGCCGGGATTTCCGCCTGTGGATGCGGTAGCTGTCGGTTCAGGCGTTGGCTCTACTGTTGGTGCCGCAGATGGAAGGATTGTCGGTACTGCTGTTTCCTCTGGTGTCGGTTCCGGGGTTTCCGCGGAACTGGTAACAGAGATAGTGCCCCCTATCCCGTTCGGCATCCCGATTGTGTCTGCATTAAGGTCAGAAAGGGTTTTTACATCTATACTCAATGGAGAAGTTCCCTCGCTTACTGTAGTCCAGTATACTGTCATGATATGCAAATCAGAACCGGGTCCTGTGCCCGCAATGTCAAAACCGCTTGTTCTTATAATGCCTGGTGTCTGGGCATTCACTGCCGTCACAAATCCGTCCGGTCCGGCTTCCACCCCGCTTGTACCAATAGTTGTTCTTACCGCAATAACCGAACTATCATAAAGGATGTCGATTCCATATGCAGCTAACAGCTGGGTTCCGGTATTGACGTGTATTTCCGTGGTGAAATCTCCATTGAATGATACTTGTTGAATTTCGGGAACAACCCATACAGTGCCGGGATCTTTACCTGTGGATGGAGTAGCTGTCGGCTGTACCGTCGGTGTCGGCGAAGGAAGGATTGTCGGTGCTGTTGTCTCCTCCGGTGTCGGTTCCGGGGTATCCCCGGGACCGGTAACCTGGATAGTGCCCCCTGTTCCGTTTGGACTCCCGATTGTATTTGTATCGAGGTCCACAAGGGTATTGACGATTATTGTAAGCGGGGAAGTCCCTCCCTGTAAAGCGGTAAAATAAACAGTGGCAAGGTGAAGATTCTGACCGGGCCCTGTTCCCTGGACGCTGAATCCGGCGACTATCAATAACCCCGGATTCGTAGGATTAACTGCCGATACAAATCCATCTGCCCCTGCTTCCACACCATAGGTACCGATTGCGGTATTGACCCCTATCACTTCTTCATTATACTCAATATCCAGGCTATAAGCCCCAAGGACCTGGTCTCCTGTATTGAGATAAATATCTATCCTGCATTCCTCGGACGGGCCCACAAGCCGGTAGTCCGGTACGATCCAGACATCACCGGCACTCGTTTGCCCCGAACCGGTAACCTGAACGCTTCCATCGATTCCATTCGGTGTTCCGACAGCATTATAATCATTATCGCCGAGATCCTCGATAGTCAGATCGAGCTGGGTTGTTCCTTCCCCAATTGCAATCCAGTGGATGGTATGAAAATGGAGGTCCGTGCCGGGACCGGAGCCGTTATCAATACCAGTCATCCGGAGAATTCCCGGTGTATCCGGGTTCACGATTGATACAAATCCGTCCGGTCCTGCTTCTGCTCCATTATTTCCCAACGAAGTGTCAACTTTTATAATATCCGGATCAAAAGCGATAATAAATGAAAAAGATGCAATATCCTGATATCCGCTGTTCACATGGATTTCCGTGGTAAACGTATCCCCTGTATTTACCGTCTGGGATGAAGGAGAAAACCAGACGTTCCCTGCACCTTCAACAGGCCCGGGGTATTCGGTCGGTTCCGGTGTCGGGGTGGGATCCGGGGTGGGTGTTGTCGCAATTACCGTCACCTGCCCCCCAATTGGATTCGGGGTACCAACGGTATTGTAAACAAGATCAATCAGACTTTCTATAGTAAGATCAAGGGGTGATGTCCCGGGACCCACTGCAACCCAGTGTACCTTTACAAAGTTAATGTCAGTGCCGACTGCTTTCCCGGAAGTATCATAACCGGCAAAAATCAATCTACCAGGAATATCCGGGTTCACAACAGAGACATATCCGTCCGGTTCTGCAGAGACCCCTTCCGCCCCTTGTTCAATATCCACCTGGATAACTTCTTCATCAAAGTCAATCTCAAAACCATACGCCGCGATTTCCTGGTTGCCTGCATTGATGTGGATTTCCGTCTCAAAATGGGCACCTTCATCTACTGTGGTGTTCGCCGGGATGATCCATACGTCCCCTGCACCGGCAACCGGTTCATTGGTGGGTACCGGTGTATTGGTCGGCGGAGAGGTTAGTACCGGGGTTGATTCGGGAGTTACTGTCGGGGTCGGGGTCGGTGATGGATTTGCCACCGGGGGAAAAGCCGGTTCCGATCCCCATACAAGGGCATCTTCGACATAAAGCGCTACCTTGCGATAATCCGCATAAGTCGTATAAGAAGGATCAAAGGAATAGTCATATGTCTGCTCGTAGGGATCCGCATCCGTTCTCCCGACACCGCAGATGATCTGTCCTGTTTCTTCCAGGGGTTGGAGAACACCTGCCTCTTCGGTAAACCCGATCTCGAGATAGTCCGGGAATATGGTTCCGGTAACAAAAGATGTCCCGATATCGGCATGATCCATGTAAAAAACTTCGTCCGCAGCACCATCCTTTGAATAATAATACCGGAGGGTGACATCACTCAGGGCAACATCTTCTGTGCCATTATTGATAATATTGAGATACGGCCGGATCATAGTGGTAAGAACACCCTGTTCCCCGCAGAGGTACTGTGCTTTGCAGCTTATCCCGGGGGTGACCGGCATGACGATGATTTCACCGGGTATCCCGTGCGCTGTCCCGATGTCAGTCGTATTTGCATCCGCCAGGGAAGTAACAGTCAGGTTGAGTGGCGATGTTCCGCTTGCATGTGCATTGAAAAAAACGTTCAGCAGGTGGAGATTGGATCCGGGTCCCGTACCGCTTGTATCGAATCCGCTTACCCTGATTATTCCCGGGGAACTGTAACTGACGGCAGCAATGAATCCGTCCGGGCCGGGTTCAACATCATCAATAGTGAGGATGGCTGAATCATAGGTAATATCAAGTCCGTATGCCGCGATCTTCTGGGTGCCCGAATTAAGCCGGACTTCCACCAGGACATCTTCATCTTCGGTAACAACCTGTTTTACCGGGAGAAACCATACATCACCGACATCCGGATAATTTTCCGGTATTGGTGTCGGCGTTGGCGTTACCTCTGCACCAGTTACTGCAACAGACCCGCCTGTTCCGCCGGGTATACCGATAACAGAGGCACCGGCATCGACCAGATCATTGATGACGATTCCCAGGGATGAGGTGCCGTTTTCATTCCCTGCTGTCCAATGAACAGTGAAAAGGTGAAGATCCGTTCCCGGGTCTATGCCGTATGCATCCAGTCCGCTGATGGCGATCTCGCCGCTGGTACTTGAATTCACGGAGGAAATACCGATTCCGGCCGCCCCGGATGACACCCCGTTCATTTCTGTAACCGTATTTACTGAAATATACTGGCTGTTGTAGTGAATTTCAATCCCGAACGCTGCAAGGGATTGTGATCCTGTATTGACATGTACTTCTGTCGTAAACTCACTACCGGTGCTTACCGTTTGTGTTGCCGGAGAAATCCACACACTCCCGGCACCTTCCTGCGGTACAGGGGTCGGATCTCCCGGGGTGGGTTCCGGTACGGGTAATCCATTGATAAGCCCGACATAGTACTGGGCAAGATAGAGGGCATCGATAATAGTTATTTCACCATCCGTATTCACATCCGCTATACCTGTATCGAAATTTGACGGTGAAAGGCCCACATAATATTGTGCACAGAGAAGGGCATCGATAATATCAATAGCCCCGTCGTTATTTACGTCCCCAATACCATCGGTAGAAGTCGGGGTCGGGGTGACGGGATCCGGGGTTGTTACAGGGGATGCTGTAGGCAAATCGGTAATCACGGGGGTTGGTGTCGGTTCAGGGGTTTGTAATTCATCATTTACTATGACAGTCCCGTCACTGATAAAAAACATGCCGACAGAATTGGTATTTTCATCTACCAGGGAATCGATGGTAAGGGATAGGGGAGAATCTCCAAGGGCAAGGGCTTTAAAATAGATAGTGACAAAGTTAAGATCTGCCCCCGGTCCTGTTCCTGCTGTATCAAAACCATTAAATACCAGGGATCCCGGTGTCTGTGCATTCACTGCCGCGACAAATCCGTCAGGACCTGCCTCCACACCATCTGTTCCTGATTCCGTATCAA
The DNA here is from genome assembly GCA_016935735.1 of Spirochaetales bacterium. Classification (GTDB taxonomy): domain Bacteria; phylum Spirochaetota; class Spirochaetia; order SZUA-6; family JAFGRV01; genus JAFGRV01. The sequence continues at coordinate 4,899 of JAFGQK010000133.1, forward strand.
CCATAAGTACAGCAGCATCATATGCAAGACTGAACTGATATGCGCTGATGATCTGGTTCCCGCTGTTGATATGTATCTCCACGGTAAAACTTTCCCCCGGGGAGGTGATAATTTCTGCGGGAGTAATCTGGACAATACCGGCACAGGTAACCGGGGTGGGAGCGGGTGTTTCCGATGCAGGTGTCGGTGTCGGGGACGGAGCTTCCAGGGGACTCTCTGCCGGTCCCTGCCGCCATGGAATATAGCCGGGATCTTTGGTCAATAGAATTTTATCGAGCCGGGTTCCATCCTCTCTCATCCATATATGGACCGTATGAAGACCTGCTGTTTCAACATCCACCGTAACCCTGGTCTTTGCCATATTCACCCATTTCCAGGAAAAGCTTGTCATGGAAAGGCCGCTTTTCCCGAAGCTTGCCGGTTCACCGTCAAGGCCGGCATGGAGAGAGTCATCATATGCAGAAGGACCCCACATACGTACCCAGAGGTAATACGTTCCTGTTGTTTCAAATTGAACATTATAATCAAGCCGGGGGCCATCTGTTGTATCCTGGACATTGATTCCTTTATTGGGAACTGCTTTCAACGCATCACCATTGCTCGAATCCGGCATGCTGAAGGTTTCTTCCCATGAAGAACCGGCTGCCAGTCCCGTACCCTGGACATGGGTAGAATAATGTTCCGCTTCCATAACAACAATTCCCCCGGATTCAACAAATACGGCATCCGCAGGGATCTGTGGAGTGGGTTCCGGGGTTTGAGGCGGACAAGCACCATCCACCTGCTCCATACCCCAGACGAGAATCCCATTCTGGTAGAGGGTTATGTTGTCCCAGTCCGTATAGGAAACAGCAGCACTGTTATACGAATAATCACCGGCTTCATTATAGTTGGACCAGTCCTCTTTATGAAACCGGATCTGGATTTCCCCGGAATTTCCATACCCGGGGATATTACCTGTTGAACCGGCAAACCCGATTTCCAGGTACCCATTATGGAATGTTCCGGTAATACAACCTGCCCCTATTGAGGCATAATCGACATAAAAGACCTCACCGGCAGTACCTTCTTTTGAATAGTAATACCGGATAGTCAATTCACTCATCACCGCTGTATCCGAACCCTGGTTAATAATGTTCAGATGCGGTTTGATGTGGTTGTCGGTTGCATTTCCATGATCCCCGTCCCTGTACTGTATCTTCAGATCGGCTGCAAATGATGATGATACAAAAAGGACAAGAAGCATGAATATACTGCACAAAATACTTTTTCTCACTTTTTCCTCCTTGAATTTTTATTTCTTATAAAAAAATCCTTTTCTATAAAAGTATTATTTATCCTTGCAAAAACCATACCATCGATATACTCCCCTTAATTCTTTATTTTATAGAGAATTAAAATAAATTATGCTTTTGCCGGGAGAAAATATCATGTGCAGAATCAGGATGCATATCCCGTTTTTGCAAAGCTTATTGCACTTCTGCAATGTGTAATAATGTAAGGATATTTCCGGATAGTATCAATTCTTTTTCTTCATCCCTGATAACTAAATCCAGAATTTTCTTTTTTTCATTTTCCGGTATGCCAAAAGGGAAATCGCTGCCGAATATCAGTTTCCTGCAACCATAGGTTTCTATAAAATCTTTTATATCGGAAGAATATGCAAGGGCTGAATCGGCATAGACCGTATCCTGTTTCCATATACCGGTCTTTTTTATCACATCATACCCGCCATTAAGCATACCCAGATGGGGAATAATCACCGGTGTCCTGCCATTTATCCTTTCAAGGAGATTCATTGTATTTCTGAATTCTTCTTCCAATACTATGGGCAGGTTTCTTTCAAATACCTTTGTAAGGAATTCTTCACACAAAGGATCATCGTAATGATACTCCGGTTCAAGGTTATGCCGGTGCCACTTAATGCCTTTGAACTCGTCTGTCAATTCCTTGACATTGAAATCATTCCACACAAAAAAATAGGGGTATACATGATGCCGGGAAGCCAGGCCTTTCAAATAGTTATTTGCCCTGCTTCTGCATTCCTGCCAGGCCGGTGTATCGACAAAATCCGGATCATCCCTGTCATAAATATCTTCCACCGGGGCAAACATACATGCTGCATCAATATCTGCGGCTTCCAAAAGCGGGCGAATAATCTCATATTCCAGGGCTACATTCTGGATTCCGCAGTGAATATGACTGTCTATGGTTTTATATTTTTCCATCGTAATTCCCGGATTAGTAAAGGATTCCTTCTCTATTCATTTTTCCTTATTATATAGGTAATCCGGTAATAAGTCAAATTTATTTGAAAGGGGGGGTGCGATTTCGTAAACTGGTTTTTAATAGTGTTTTCACGGATTAAAAGAAGTATTCAAACTATGGATATCGCGGATTAAACGGATTGTTTTTTTATAGTTATCGCCTGGAATTCAGATCTGCTGTTTCCTGTTCATTAATTTCACTTTCTCAAAATAATGAATTCAGCAATATCACGGCTGACAGTCTTATTTTATAAATAAATAATCTGTCCACATTCATGCGGCATAATCCGCGTCCTGGAACCCCTGGGCTCATCCATAGTTTAATTCCTCCAGTCTACCAGCAGTCTGTTACAAAACAGACTGCTGTGAGTCCATTCTCCTGTAAATCCTTCCTGCCCCTTTCTACTCTATCCACCACTATTGAAAATATTCCGGTGTATAAACAACCCTTACCCCATTTGCCCTTAATAAATCTATGACAGCCAGTGAGGGGTCATTCAATGTATTTCCATTAAGAAAGAGAACCTTCAATTTAGGGAGGTTTGCCAGGGAAGTGATATCGGTTATTTGATTGTTTTTAAGGTTCAGTGATACCAGGTTAGTACAGTTTGCAAGTGGCGTGATATCCTCGAGTATCCCGACATTCAGGACAAGCATTGTCAAATTCGTAAGGTTTCCCAGGGCTGTAATATCACTTACCGGATTACCACAAAGGTTTAATTTTGTCACTTTTGGGAGGTTTGTAAGCGGCGTGATGTCAGTTATTTCATTGTTATAAAGGTCAAGATACGTCAACTTTGTGAGGTTAGCCAGGGGTGTAATATCTGTAATGTGATTATCATTAAGGGTAAGATACGTCAACTTTGTAAGGTTTTCAAGAGGTGTAATATCTGTAATGTCATTAAATTGACAGTAAAGGGATGTCAAATTGGTCAGGTTCTCAAGGGGGGTTATATCGCTTATTTCATTAACAACAAGAATAAGACGTGTCAAATTGGTCAGGTTCTCAAGGGGGGTTATATCGCTTAGAAAATTGAAGCCAATATTAAGCTCCCTCAAATTGGTCAGGTTTTCTAAGGGTGTATAATCGAGTATGTCTGGATTATTATTAAGGAACAGCTGTGTCAAGGCATTACAATGTTCCAAACCTGTAATATCTGCAATTTTCAGGAGACTTAGATCCATACTGCCTATAGTATACACGTCGGTATTATAGATCGGCCCATCCGGTATATTGATTTCTGACCTTATTGCGGCCTCGAGATGAGGGTCGGGGAAATTTATAATCATTGGTTCGGGTGTTGGTGAACTGGAACCCCCGGTTAAACTTACATTGTCTATATATACATCATTTACATCAAGACCACAATTAAACTCAACTCGTGCCGTAGCATCGTTTGCCGAAGCGGTAAATGCGAATGAATAGGTTGTCATGGACGTTGATATACTTAAAGAACCCGAAGCGAAATAACTGGTATATGGATCTGCAGACATTCCCACATTTGCTTCGATTGTTCTTGAGGAAACGCTTCTTGCATCAAAGGTAAATGTGTAATTCGTTCCACTCGTTATATTTATGCCCCCTTGAGAAATCTGAACATTCCATGTTTCAGTACCTCCATCGGAAATACCAATGTGAAGTTCTTCATTACTTACTGACATACTTCCTGCCCCGGGTGCATAATAACCCGCAGTCCAATTCGTAGTTCCATTAGCAAAATCTCCATTAATTATATTTTCCAAACCTGATTCCGGCGTAGGAGATGGAGTTGGCGTCTCGGTTGGATTTGGAGTAATCCCTCCCGGAGGCGGCCAGCTGATTAAACCAACATAATACTGGGCAACAAGAAGAGCATCTACAATGTCTGTCGCACCGTCTCCATTGACATTGGCAACAGTTTGATCAAATCCATTTGGATTTAAGCCCACATAAAATTGAGTAATAAGAAGAGCATCAATAATGTCGATAAATGAATCATTATTCACATCTCCTAATTCAGCCCCAAATGTACTGAAAACCGTAAATAGAAATAAAATGCACGAAATAATAATACTTTTAGCTTTCATTTTTTACCTCTTTTTATATATATTTTTTTATTATTTCCACTCTGCTTAATTTTAAAGAAATTTACTCCTTCATTTTGCCTTATTATAACATAAATCACAGTGGATGCAAGTTAAATTTGATCTTAATGATCTTAACAGGGATTCCTCTCTGGGGAAATAGACCACGGAGGGAGCCATTCACACAGGTATTATTGCAATTACCATGGATACCCATGGTAATTGCCAAAATGTTGGCCGCGGGTTACATAGATTAGTATAATAAATAATCACCTGATTGACCACGACAATCGGTCATGTTGATTGCTGTCAATTTAAAGGGAAAAATATCTGTTCATCTTTTTTCTACTAAGTCCTATGACTCCTTTTAGGAGACTTTTCAATTTATTGGAGCTGGAATAGAAGTTCATAAAATTTCAGGACCCTGCGCTCTTTGCGTCTCTTATAAAAACAGGGGAGCAGCGAAAATGCTGCTCCCCTGCAATACTTTTCGAACTGGTATTCCTGTACTTTTACGGTTCCGGCGTTGTTTCTCCCTGGTCCGTAACATCCACAGAACCGTTTATTGCATTCGGGGTCCCGACATCATTCGAAGTATAATCCACGAGATTCTCAATTGTTAAATCAAGCGGGGTTGTTCCTTCTCCCTTTGCAATCCAGTAGATGGTAAGGAAATGGAGATCCTCTCCCGGGCCGGTACCATAATCAAGACCGGTTATCCGGAGGATTCCCGGATCATTGGGATTTACAATACTCATAAATCCGTCCGGCCCCGGTTCTGCCCCATCAAATCCCATAGAGGTATTTACTTCAATAATATCCGGGTCAAAAAGAATCTCAAACCCGAATGAAGAAATTTTCTGATACCCGCTGTTGATATGGATTTCTGTTGTAAAGGAATCCCCTTTAGTTACTGTTTGTACCGCGGGATAAAACCATACATCCCCTGCTCCTTCAACAGGTTCCGGTGTCAGGGTTGGTTCCGGTGTGGGGGTGGGTTCGGGTGTCGGGGTGGTTGCAGTGACTGTTATCTGACCATCAATCTCATTAATGATACCGACAGGATCATAGTAAGCAGCATCAATGAGCGTATCCACGGTAAGATCAAGGGATGTCGTTCCCGGTCCTGCCGCAGTCCAGTACACCGTTAAAAAGTTCAGGTCAGTGCCCACTGCCCTGCCGAGGGTATCATAACCGGCAACTTTAAGCTGCCCGGGAGCATCCGGATTGTTTGAAACAAAAAAACCGTCAGGTCCTGCACTCACACCATCTTTCCCCTGGTCCAGATCCACCTGGATGACATCATTATCAAAAAGAATGGTAAATCCATATGCCGCTATTTCCCGGTCTCCCGAATTCACATGAATTTCCGTCTCAAAATGTTCACCTTCATCCACCGTCAGCGTGTCCGGGACAAACCATATATCCCCTGCTCCCGGGATCATACCGGGAAATGGAGTAGGTAATGGCGAGGGAGTCGGGACATCAGTTGGAGTACCTGTCGGCCCTGCGGTCGGATAGGGAGTCAGCGATGGCCCCGGGGTTGTTGCCGGGATAACGGTCGATGTCGGATCCGGCTCAAGGGTTATGGTAATTGTTCCGCCGATCCCGGAGGGTGTACCGATAGCAGAAGTATATATATCCACAAGATCATTGATCGTGATATCAATTGATGATGTCCCCGTCTGACTCCCGGAAATCCAGTGAATAGTGAGGATATGAAGATCGGTCCCGGGCTCAATCCCATACGGATCCATTGAACTGATGGTGACTTTCCCCGGGGTCGATGCATTCACTGCGATGACCCCGATTCCATCCTGACCCTCCTCGACTCCCTGGTCTCCGGTAGTTGCATCCAAACTCAACAGCTGGGTGTCAAAGAGGAGATCAATCCCGAATGCTGCCAGGGATTGCGGCCCTGTATCGATATGTATTTCCGTGGTAAAAGAACTGTCTATCCCTGCGGTAATTTGTCCCGGTACGAGCCATACGCTCCCGCCTCCCCCCCCGGGGACAGGGGTTGGTTCACCCGATGGTGTCGGGTCAGGACCCGGTAAATCATCGATAAGTCCGACATAATACTGTGCAAGAAGAAGGGCATCGACAATAGTTACGACACCGTCATAATTAACATCCGATGCATTTGCAGTAAAATTTGAAGGATTAAGCCCTACATAATACTGGGCGCATAAAAGTGCATCAAGAATATTGATTTCACCATCACCATTCACATCCCCCATAATATTCCCGGGCAGGGTTGTCGGAACTGATGTGGGTTCTATGACCGGCGTAGGCGATGTCTCAATAACAGGGGTTGGAGTCGGGTGAGTTTCCCCCGGGCTTTCAGCCTCTCCCTGACCCTCCGGAACATAGCCGGGGTCTGTTGTCAACAATAGTTTATCGAACCGGGTTCCATCCTCCCTCATCCAGATATTGACGGTATGAAGACCGGCTGTCTCTACATCAACGGTAACACTGGTTACTATGGTATTTACCCATTTCCAGGTAGTACTGGTTATTGTTATCCCGGTCTTTCCGAAGCTTGCAGGCTCTCCGTCCAGACCGGCATGAAGGGAATCATCATTACCTGTCGGTCCCCACATGCGGACCCAGAGGTAGTAGGTTCCTGTTGTTTCAAATCGCACATCATAATCCAGCCGGGGCCCGTCTTTTGTATCTTTGACATTGATTCCCCTGTTGGGTACTGCTCTTAATGCAGACCCATTGCTGCTGTCCGCAAAACCGGTCGATTCTTCCCACGAAGAAAAGGCGGCAAACCTGATACCGGGAAACCTCGCTGTATAATGTTCCGCTTCCATAACAACAATTCCCCCGGACTCTACAAACGATATGTCACCTGATTCCACAGGAGTGGGTTCCGGTGTTGAAAATACCGCTGTCGATGCCGGGGTCCGGGACGGTGCGGATCCCCCGGGCTCTATTCCCCATACAAGGATACCATTATAATAGAGGGTTATCTTATTCCAGTCAGTATAGGAAACAGCATCGCTGTTGTATGAATAGTCCCCGGTTTCCTCATAATTCGACCAATCCTCCTTATGAAACCGGATCTGTATTTCCTTTGAATCACCATAACCCCGGATATCCCCTGCAGAAGCGGAAAATCCGATTTCCAGGTACCCGTTATGGAATGACCCTGTAATGGTACCGGCCCCGGCAGAGGCATAATCGACATGAAAGCCTTCGCCTGCCGTCCCTTCTTTTGAGTAGTAGTAACGGATAGTCAATTCATCCAGGGCTATGGTATCCGCCCCTTGATTGATAATGTTAAGATGCGGTTTGATGTGGTTGTCGGATACATTCCCGTGATCCCCATCCCTGTATTGAATCTTCAGGTCTGCGGCAAAGAGTGAAGATACAAGAAAAACCGGAAAAATGAAAATACATAATACACTTTTTCTCATTTCTTTCTCCTTAAGTATAGTATCACTTTCATGCAGGGTATATATAAAACTTCCTGCCCAAACATCATATTAATCAGAAGTAAAGAAGTTGTCGTCCACCTGTACCCGGATGGACTTATTTTTTCACTGCTTCATTTTTGTTAAAAAGTAGGAATCATTGTATCTGAATAATGGCATACCTGCAAGCCTTGTTTTATTGCATTATCTCCATCTCTCATTGAATGTTCAAAACCCGGTTATCTGGATAACCGGGAATCGCTGCTTATGAATCAGTAATTCCCGGTGAATCGTATATTTCAGGATTTTTTACCTTGAATCTATAAAAACTACGGATTTACCGGATTTCGCGGATTAAAAAAAATCCGTAAAATCCGGGTAATCCGTTGTTAAATTTATCTTTAATCATCATATTTTACAAATAACAATTATTGACAATTATTGTTATTTTATCCTTCATTCATATGAAGGAGAATAGACATGAATGTATCCCTGACACCGGAACTGGATAAGTGGATACAATAAAAAGAATAGCTGTATTATCTTCCTGGTTTCCTTATCCAGAAATTCTTTACATAATTGTGTAAAACGCTGTCTTTAATGACACGGTGCAAGCTGAATCACCCCGGCTGCGTAATATGCCAGTTGCGCGGCCAGGCAGTCGTTTTCCACCCGGTCCGACTGTTCCACCAGATCCATATACCACCTTCTGTTTTTTGCCTGTGCATGGCGGCCGGCTATATACATACTGTTTCGAAGCTGGTTTAACGCTGTTTCATCATCACCTTCTTCTTTGAACTCAAATGCGATTTCCCGCAGGATACCGGCGGTTTCCGGTTCCGTGTATGGTGAGTGTTGCAGCCTCAGAAACGGGTTATCCTGTGATTGATATTGAAGGGCTATGGGCCGGATAAGTTCGAGTAATTCCGGCCCGGAATCTCCGCCGCCGGCCCATTCAATCCAGTAAAAACCAAAAGGAATCTCTCTTTTTAATACTTTTAAAGCAGCAGGGACGGGATTTCCATATTGTATTTTATGGCGGATAATGGCTATAGCTGCCGATGTATATGTATCATCAGGAAATTGGTTGTATAATTGTTCCACCTTATCTTTACTCTCTTTTATTCCCAGCCACTGTGTTGCAGCTTCCAGTTTAAGTAACGTATTGTACCTGTCATAACCGGCCATACATTGCAGCCATTTTTCTTTTTGTGCTTTAATTGTCTCCTTTGCAGGAAATGTCGTATCTTTACACTTCTTTTTTAAATCCAGAACAAAATTCCATATTTCATCAAAAACCTTACCCCTGTTCAATGGAGAAACAAGAAGGGCAAACGGTAAATATTCAAAGGATGAAGAGATGTAGACCGGATTGACAGAATTATATTCCAGCAACACCCATGTACACTCCTGCCATGTTTTCCCGGGTTCAAGATGTATGGCACAGGTGTTCCCTTCGTATATAAATACCGGCAGAAAAACCGGTGGAAAGGTATCCAGGCTCCGGGATAAGTATGTATTGATATTATCTTCCCGGATTAACTCAAACCCGAAATAATCCAGTAATTTCACCGGAAAAACCGATTGAATCTCATTTATTCCATCAAGAATTTTTTGTTTATACATAACGTTGGCTACCCCCATAACCAATTAATAAGCTATCCAGGTGTGCTTAAGTCAAAACAGTATAATTATAGTAACCCCAACCTGTCTTTTCATCTGCCATTATTTCTTAAAAAAAAAGAAATATCAATACCAGGGGGTGCGATTCTGTAAATTGATTTTTAACTATTTAGTGATTTTACGGATTAAAAGGGGGTGTTCAAACTACGGATATTGCGGATGGTTTCCCTTTTCTTCCATTAAATAATTTGCGGAGCTATGTTATTGAAACTATCACATAGCAATAATAATGAACACTCACTCATTTATTCTATAATATGCTTCCTTATAGAATATATTACTTATTAGCTTTATCTTGCTTAATAAGCTCAGTACATTGAATTTCAATTTGTAAAGCTGCCATTTCAGATAAAATATCCTGACGAAAACACCGGGAAAGAATATTATTTAATATATCGTTGAATTTTTCATCAGGATACATTGGGCCGGTAATAACATATGGAAGTTCACTATAGTAAGCATTCATAATTTCTATTGGATATTTACTATTCTTTTTACATTCTTCTAAAGCATCTTTATTAGCGGGTAATTCACCCGATAGATTAGTAGATTTAATTTGTCCTTCTATACTTGTTAACCATTTAATAAATGTCCACGCGGCATCTGGTTTTTTTGAATTTTTAGAGATAGCTAATGAATTAATATAACCTCGATTACAACGTGTTTTACCCATAGGAAGTGGAGCTGTTCCATAATCGATACCGGCATCTTCTACTGTATCGAGTCCCCATGGTCCGGTTTGCATAATAGCAACTTTTCCAGTAGCGACAGCAGTATCCGGAGATCCCCATGGACCGTTCCATTCGGATTCTGCATCAATAAAAGGTGGAATTATGTTTTCATTAATTAGATCTATTAAAAGCTGAAGTCCTTCAATTCCTTCAGGTGTATTAATAAAAATTTTGGTTGGATTAGAATTATCATCCGTCAGTCTACCACCCATTTGGTTAACTAATGCTTCCCATATTTCTAATTTATAAAAATGTGCAGCATATTGAATTACTTCACTATCTTTATATGTAGTTAAGTTTTTTGTTTTTTCTTTAAATTCTTTCCATGTCCAGGGTTGTGTATTATCCGGGTATTTAATATCAACTTCATCAAATAGAGTCTTATTATAAACTAATGCTCTTACACCAATACCCACAGGCATAGCATAAATACCATTATTATATATTACAGCACTTTTTGTAATTGATTGCATATCATTAAAACGCTCGAGAGTACCTTCGATTTCTTTAAGATTTTTAAAATAACCATTCACAATATAAGGAGTAGCTATAGTTTGGGAGAGTAAGAAGACATCTGTGGTATTATTACCTTGTATTGAATCTTTAACTTTTTGCCAATAATCGCTCCAGGGTAAGAAATTGGTATTTACTTTAATATTCGGGTAACGTTTCATAAATTCTTTAACAAGTAGCCTGGAATTTTCAGCTTCTTGCAGGCTAGCCCAACGAGAAAATGTTATTACATCTTGTTTTCCATTAGCAAAAATATTAATTGTTTTTAAGATGATTAATATGAAAATAAAAATATGTATTTTCTTAATCATATTTACTCCTTATATGTTTATTTAAAATAAGCCGCACTCGACACAACCGAAAGACCTGGCGGTTATATATACAGTTGCGGCAATTAAGTATGCTGGATTTGGATGAAGCACAACATAACAGGAAACTCTAAATTATAAAAAGTATTTTGGCAATACACTTTCTGACAAAAAATAGAAGAGATCCTTATTACCTGTAGAAATGATTAAAATATATCTTATTAAATATGCTATCTTTCCAATGAGAATAGAATTAACAAACATAATTATTTAATTAATTATCAATTATTTAAAGAATTTTTGGATAAGGAAACCAGGAATTCAGGAAGATAATTACTTTTTATAATATTTCCCTGGATTCCTGGCCTCCTTATAAATTATTTCTTTTCACTGAAAGCAATCTTGAATCAATCAACCTTTTATTGCTGTTTTCTTCCTTATTAATGTCTTTATTATTGCCTGTAATTCAAAAGTGGAAAAGGGCATAACCCTGAACCGGTATCTTTAATTGTTAAGTGAATCAGGAAACATCTTTATTATCCGGGATTGTTACCATTTCCCTCTTTTTTCGTAGTATAATTAATGAAATTTTTTTCTCTTCATTACAGGCAATTTCTCATAAAAACAACTACAATAAAGACAGAGGAGTTATTATGAAATACAATGCTCTTATAATTATACTCATGACACTCATGGTTACAGGATGTGTCGGGACAAAAGATATTAATAGAGGAGATGAACCGGAAATGTCAGATACAGAAGACATCAATATAGAAGGGCTTACAGGATGGGAAAAGATCGATGCCCTTGAACGCAAGGGTCTTACCAGGTCTATCCTTGATGAGCTTGATGTATTGTACAGGGAGGCCAGGAAAGAAAAAAAGCAGGATGAGCTTATAAAGATCATCATTTACCGGGCAAAATACGAATCACAGATTACCGAAGAAGCGACTGTCCAGGTCATAAGAGACATAAAGGATGTGATAGAAGAAACGGAAGAACCGGCAAAATCAATAATAAAATCCATTCTTGCGGATTTTTTCTGGCAGTATTATGAAAACAACAGGTATAAATTTTCACAACGAACAGAAACAGCGGAACTGGAGGATGGTGATATCACTACATGGGATATCCGGAAGCTGGTGAATGAGATATCCGGTCTTTACCTGTCTTCATTATCAGAGAAAGACCTCCTGAAAAAAACGAAAATTGACGAATATGAAAAAATTCTTATCCAGGGAAATTCCCGGGATATCCGTCCCACGTTGTATGATTTTCTTGCACACCGGGCTCTTGACTTTTTTTTAAACGAGGAAGCCTATCTTACCAGGCCCGCGTATAAGTTTGAATTGAATGATGAAAGGTTGTTTTCCCCGGCAGAGGTGTTTTCCCGGCTGAAACTCACCACGGAGGATACCGTATCGTTGAAATTCCAGGCCCTGTTGATTTTCCAGGACATTCTTGCTTTCCATCTTTCGGATACCGATCCTGCGCCATTAATACATGCGGATGTAAAACGCCTCGATTTTGTAAAAAGACATGCCGTGGAAATGGACAAAGACACCCTCTATCTGAAAGCCCTGGAACAGAGTCAGAAAAAGTACAAAGACCATGCAGCTTCCGGGATTGTCTCCCATAAAATCGCAGAATACTATGGTAACCGGGCATCACTCTATACACCCGGGATATCAGATGAGCATAAATGGGACAAGAAAAAGGCTCTTGACATCTGTGATTCAGTCATAAAAGCTTTTCCCCGGTCAGAAGGTGCTGTCAATTGCATGCAATTGTCTGACCGTATCAGGGAAAAAGCCCTTACCTTCAATATAGAAAAAGCGAATTCCCGGGATACCCCTTTCCTGGCACTCATTACCTATAAGAATCTCCAAAAAGTCTCCTTCAAGATCATTCAAATGACTGAAAAAGAACGGGATAAGGCATATGAAATAGAATATGATACGGGAACAGAAGGCCGGATTGATTATTATAACAGCTTTCCTTCTGTTGCGTCTTTTTCCGGACAATTCCCGGATGACGGGGACTTCCAGGAACATTCAACGGAAATCAGGATACCGGCTCTGGATTACGGGTATTATATTATCCTTGCATCAGCTAAGGAAGATTTTTCTTTACAGAATAATGCAATCTTCTACAGCCCGGTCTGGATTACCGACATCGGTTTTATCGTATCAGAAGACTGGGAGACGGGAAAGAAAAGCTTCTATGTAACGGACAGGGAAACCGGCGAACCGCTTAAAGGGGTAAAGGCACGGATTTTATCACGGGAGTGGAGTTATTCGAAGAACCGCTATGTAAACAGGAACAGGGAGCAGTACACAACAGACAAAAACGGCTATTTTACGGTAAAAGCCGCGGACTCACGGGATTTTGTCGTGAGGTTTGTCAATAAAGAAGATACCTGTCTGTTTGAAGATCAATATTACCAGTACAAACCGCAAGAATATAAAAAGAATCCCCTGCAAACCATCTTTTTTACGGACAGGGCAATCTACAGACCAGGCCAGACAATATACTTTAAAGGCCTTGTTTTAAGGGAACTGGATAAACAGGGTGATAAAAAAAAGATAGAAACAAATTACCGTACTACTGTCTATTTTTACGATGTAAACAGCCAGGTAATCAGCCAACTGGATGTTACCACCAACGAATACGGCACTTTTAACGGGACTTTTACCGCACCCTCCGACCGGCTGAACGGGAATATGTATATTGCGAATGACACCGGATCACGTTCTTTTTCCGTGGAGGAATACAAACGGCCGAAGTTCGAAGTGTTATTCGACCCGGTAAAGGGAAGCTATAAACTGGGCGAAAAGGTAAAAGTAAAAGGGAATGCAAAAGCATATTCCGGGTTTGCTATCGACAATGCAGAGGTAAGATTCAGGGTGATACGGAATGCGATATTCCCTTACTGGTACTGGTATTGGGGGGCATATCCTTCTTCCGAAGAAATAGAAATCAAGAACGGGATGATGAAGACGGATGAAAAAGGCGAATTCGGGGTTGAGTTTATTGCATTACCGGACCTTAAACTGCCGGAAAAAACCCTTCCCGTATTTACGTATACGGTGTATGCAGATATTACGGATATTAATGGCGAGACCCATTCGAGCCGCGTATCCGTACGGGTCGGGTATGTTGCCCTTTCCGTAGATACAAGAGTCCCGGATAGCATAAACAAAGACAAAGAACAGACCCTTGAAATTAAAAGCCTGAATCTGAATGATGTTTTCGAACCTGCCCGTGGAGTTATAACCATTACTGCATTACAACCGCCGTCAAAGACATACAGGGAACGGCTGTGGAAGAAACCGGATATCTTTATTTTAAATAAACAGGACTATTATTCTTCATTCCCGCACGATGCATATGCCGGTGAGAACGAGTATTATACCTGGGAAAGGACAACAACTGTTTTCCATGCGGATTTTGATACGGGAAAGGAAAAAAAGCTTGTATTGAATACCATGCAGGACTGGCAGCAGGGGAAATACCTTCTTGAACTTGCAACAAAAGACGGTTTCGGAAGGGAAATACGGCTGGAAAAATATTTTACCCTTTATTCCGGTAAAGATAAACAACTGCCGTTCCCGGAATCATTCTGGTATATGCCCGGGAATGTCATATGTCAGCCCGGGGAAACGGCAAGCATAGAGATAGGGACATCGGAAAAGGATATCCATGTCATATATGAGTGTATTCTGAAAGATGGTATTTCAGAGATAAAACACCTGGTACTGACAAACCAAAAAATGAAACTAACGTTCCCGGTAGAGGAAAAGCACCGGGGGAACTTTACCATCAACATCAATCTTATCCGGCACAACAGGGTATTTATCTATTCACAACCCATCCAGGTAAACTGGACAAACAAGGAATTGAACATAGAGTTTGAAACATTCAGGGACAAATTACTTCCCGGGGAAAAAGAGGAGTGGAGACTCAAACTCACCGGGAGTAAAGGTGAAAAAACCGGGGCGGAAATGGTTGCGGCATTATACGATGCCTCCCTGGATGCCTTCCGGCTTAATAACTGGAATATGAGTTTATACCCGTATTTCTATTCTTACCGGAACTGGCAGGGATATATTTCATTCAATTCCCTAAGTTCCAATTATTATGATAATGGATTTAATTCTTATTCAGGGGGATATGACAGGTATTATGACAGGATAAACTTTTATAATTTTTCATTTGCAGGCAGGTATTATGAATTGGAAAGGACGAAGTCAGTAGATGATGGAATAGTCATGGAGGAAAAATCAACCATGAAAGAAGACTTTGACAAAGCACCCCCCTCGCCTGCAATGGAGGACTCAAAGGAAACAATCAGCGGCAAAAAGGAAGAGACTTCCGGCACATTGACCGGTACAACAGCAGGGGATGATGGGCGTGTAACAGAGGGTAAAGCGGGGTTTGAAGAGGTGACGATACGTTCCAATTTAAATGAAACCGCGTTCTTTTACCCGGAACTTCTGACAGACAGTAATGGGAACATCATCATATCATTTACCATCCCGGAAGCATTAACCAGGTGGAAAATGCTCGGTTTTGCCCATACAAAGGATGTGGAATACGGATATGTGGAAAATGAACTGGTAACACAGAAAGACCTGATGATTATTCCCAACCCGCCCCGCTTTTTCAGGGAAAACGATACCATTACCTTTACTGCAAAGGTAACCAACCTATCGGATAAAGACCTTGAAGGAAATGCAAAACTCGAGCTTTACAATGCAGTTACCATGGAACCTGTTGATTCCCTGTTTGAAAATAATAAAGCTATTTTGCCCTTTACCGTGAAAAAGGAACAGAGTGCCCCACTGGAATGGAACATAGCTATCCCGGAATCAATCCAGGCAGTGACGTACCGGGTAATTGCCAGGGCAGGGAATTTTTCAGATGGTGAAGAATCCACGCTCCCGGTCCTTACCAACCGGATGATGGTGACCGAATCCCTTCCCCTTCCTGTACGGGGAAAGGAGACAAAAACCTTTACCTTTCAGAAACTTAAAAACTCGGGAACATCGAAGACCCTTACTCACTACAGGGTGACACTGGAGTTTACTTCTCATCCTGCATGGTATTCTATCCAGGCCCTTCCGTATATTATGGAATACCCGTATGAATGTTCGGAACAGGTATTCTCACGGTTTTACGCAAACAGCATTGCGACCCACATCGTGAACTCCAACCCGGGCATAAAAAAGGTATTTGACAGCTGGAGAAATTCCGGCAGCTTGAAATCCAACCTGGAGAAAAACGAGGAATTAAAGTCCCTCCTGCTCCAGGAAACCCCATGGGTACTCAATGCACAGGATGAATCGGAGCGGAAAAAACGGGTCGCACTTTTGTTCGACCTGAACAAGATGAAGAATGAACTCGGAAAAGCAATGAAAAAAATCATCGAGATGCAGGCACCTAATGGCGGATGGCCGTGGTTTCCCGGACTCCCGGATGACCGGTATATCACACAGCACATAACAGCTGGAATGGGGCACCTCGACAGACTCGGTATCAGGGATGTAAGAGACGACAACAGGTTATGGACAATGATAGCGAATGCGGTTCATTATATGGATGCAAAGATGCAGGCGGATTATGAGTATCTTGTTAAAAACAATATCAAACTGGACCAGAATAATATCGGTTACCTGAATATCCATTACCTGTATACACGGAGTTTTTTTACGGATATCCAGGTAAATGATCCCGGTAAAAAGGCTTTTGAATACTGGAAAGACCAGGCAGGTACATACTGGCTCGATTTCAACCGGTACCTGCAGGGGATGATCTCGATCGCGCTTTACCGCTTTGACAACAAAAAAACAGCTGCCGGCATCATCGCTTCGTTAAAAGAGAATGCCATCTATTCGGAAGAACTGGGGATGTACTGGAAAAGCAATACTGCCGGGTATTACTGGTACCAGGCGCCGGTCGAAACCCAGTCCCTCCTTATCGAGGCGTTTGACGAGGTGTCGGGTGACCGGAAAGCGATTGAAGAAATGAAGATATGGCTGCTCAAACAGAAACAGACCCAGGACTGGAAAACGACAAAGGCAACAGCGGACGCGTGTTATGCTTTACTCTTGAAAGGCGTTGACCTGCTTGCAAGCGATGAACTGGTGGAAATTACCCTGGGAACCATGAAGGTGGATCCGAAGAAAATGGAAGACGTAAAGGTGGAAGCAGGCACAGGTTACTTTAAAACATCCTGGGCAAAGGAAGAGATTACCCCGGAAATGGGAACCATCACGGTAGTGAAAAAGGATGAAGGAGTGGCATGGGGCGCCCTGTACTGGCAGTACTTTGAGCAGTTGGATAAAATCACCCCCCATGAAACGCCATTGAAGCTTAAGAAGCAAATATTTTTACAGGTTAACACGGACAGGGGGCCGGTGATAAAGCCGGTTACCGGCAATACAGCTTTAAAGCCGGGTGATCTTATCAAGGTAAGAATCGAACTTACCGTAGACCGGGATATGGAATACCTCCATATGAAGGATATGCGCGCTTCGGGCATGGAACCCACGAATGTTTTTTCCGGATACCGGTACCAGGATGGGCTGTGGTACTATGAAAGCACAAAAGATGCATCCACCAATTTCTTTTTCCCGTGGATAACAAAAGGCACCTATGTGTTTGAGTACCCATTGCATGTGACCCACCGGGGTGATTTTTCCAATGGCATTACCACGATTCAGTGTATGTATGCACCGGAGTTTACGTCACATTCAGAGGGGGTGCGTATCAAGGTTCAGTGATAAGAGAAGGTGTTTTTACACCTTTTTCGATCGAGATAGCCGGGAATGAGAAGCGAGAGCTTTTTCTGCCAATAAGTGAGATTGTTCAAGAATATATTGCAGCCCTTTATCTATCTCCATATCTTTCACATCAAGATAGACTGCTTCTTTCCATTCCCATACTTCCTCAAGTGCTTTTGATGGTTTATCATTCATAAGCGACCTCTATAGGAGTAATTATTCTAAAAAAATGATTATAGTTTTCCTCTTTGTTTATTAATATAATCTTTTTTTCTCTATTTATATTTACCAGATGTTTATAATTCCATGATAATAAATAATCTATTTGAAAAACAACTGCGTATGCAACATGTAATGCATCTTCAATCTTACTAACAGGAATCACTTTTTTCTCTATATATATTTTTGATAAATACCTTACTTCTTCATCATGTTCACCAGGCAACCGGATCAAATTATAATCATTTATTACGCTTATTAATTTCTTTTTTTTTATTAGATCCCTTGTTTTTTCTATTTCGGTATAAACAATATCTGATATATATACATCATATCTTCCAGTTTCTACGGAATTTTCAAAAAAATCTATCGTTATTCTTTGTTTTTCCGGTGCATCATCTGCGAATATAAAATTAATAACTGAAGTATCAAGATATAATTTCAATTTTTTCATGATTTAATAGTAACATAGTAAATACTGAATGTAAAGACAACGTGATAAAGAATAATTTCCGGGGCAGGGCTGGATGGAATGACACCCACGCGGTATCTCCCCGGCTTTTTCCCCTTGTTCAAATCTATCATCCCATTCTTTCTTTCATGGGAACTCGGGCTGGATTATTAACTACATGTACCACTTATTCACCTGGTTATAGTAAAAAAATGCTACAATGTTGTTCCTCTTTTCACTATACTGATAAGAAATTACCTTATGTTATTGTATATATCAGATGCTGCAAGAATGGCGATTGAGTAAAGTTTGGTAAAAGGAGTGATATAATGGAGTACTATAAAAAAACAGTGGATGAAACAGTCAGGGAGCTTGCCACATCAAAAGAAAATGGCCTTTCCCGGGAGCAAGCATCATCCCTGCTTTTGAAACAGGGAAAGAATGAACTCGTAGAAAAAGGGCAGAAGGGATTATTAAGCATTCTCTTTAATCAGTTAAAGGAAGTAATGGTCATTATTCTTCTTGTTGCAGGAATTGTATCGCTATTACTCCATGAAGTTGTCGATGCGATTGTTATCTTTATTATTGTCCTCCTTAATACCGTTCTCGGATTCTGGCAGGAGTTTAAAGCAGAAAAGGCAATTGCTGCATTAAAGAAACTATCAGTGCCCTATGTCCGGGTACGGAGGGATGGAAGAGTACAGGAAATCTCTGCAACCGGTCTTGTATCCGGCGATATTGTTCTTCTGGAAGCAGGAAATATCGTACCGGCAGATGCAAGGTTGATTGAAGTTGCTAACCTTCGTGTACAGGAATCGACCCTTACCGGGGAATCGGAGCCGGTGGAAAAATCACCCGGTGCACTCTCTCTTCAACATCTTCCTGTCGGAGACAGGAAGAATATGGTTTATATGGGGACAATTATCACCTTCGGAAGGGCAGAGGCAGTGGTAACGGCAACCGGTATGAAAACTGAATTGGGGAAAATAGCTACAATGCTTTCCAGGGTTCAGGAAGAACAAACCCCGCTCCAGAAAAGGCTTGCAAAACTCGGCGGTGTACTGGCTGCCGCGGCCCTTATTCTTATTATTATTGTATCGGGGATCTCCGCACTCCGGCAGGAAACGGCAAAGGTGATGTTTTTAACCGCCATCAGTATGGCGGTCGCTGCGATCCCGGAAGGTCTTCCGGCTGTTGTTACCATAGCCCTTGCCCTTGGTGCAAGGAAAATGCTCAAAAATAAATCACTCATACGGAACCTGCCTTCTGTCGAGACCCTCGGATCGGTCACCGTGATCTGTTCCGACAAGACCGGCACCCTTACCCAGAACAGGATGACTGTTACCAGGGTCGTGCTTCCAGAAAAGGAATACTCCACAGAAGAAGCAGTAAAAGCAGCAGAGAAGGATGGCGGAGAGGACATCTCGCTCCTTCTTGCCTGCGGGGCACTGTGTAATGATGCGGTGCTTACTTTAAACAAGGATCTTGCCGTGGACAGGGTAAAAGACGCATTTCACCTGGTGGGTGATCCCACGGAAGGCGCCCTGGTGGTGGCAGCAGAAAAAGTCAATCTCGGTAAACAGGAAATGGAGAAACTCCTCCCGCGGGTGGCGGAATATCCTTTCAGTTCAGACAGGAAACGGATGACAACAGTCCATACCCTTTTTGCCGGGCCGGACACACGGCTTAAGAAACTATTCGATCCGTTTCTTGTCCCGGGGAAGAATATCGTGATTACCAAAGGCTCGGTGGACGGGCTTCTTCCTCTCTGCACAAAGATCCTGAACCGGGGAAAAATCGAAACCTTACTGCCGGCAGTAAGGGAAAAAATCCTGCAACAGAATGCCCGGCTTGCAGAAAACGGCATCCGGGTCCTGGGTGTTGCAGTAAAACCGATGGAACAGGAAAGGACAACAGACACTTCCTGTTTTGAAAAGGACCTTATCTATATCGGGATGACCGGGATGATTGATCCGGTACGTCCGGAAGCGATCGAAGCAGTCCGGACCTGTAAAAAGGCAGGGATAAGACCGGTCATGATTACCGGGGACCATCCCCTGACAGCATTATACATTGCAAAAGAACTGGGAATCACGGATAAGGATGAATGTATTACCGGGGAGCAGCTTTCTGCAATGAACTTTATTGACCTTGAGCAGGTTGCAGAAACGGTCTCTGTTTACGCCCGTGTCTCCCCGGAACATAAAATGAAACTGATCGATGCGTTAAAAAACAAAGGGCATATTGTTGCCATGACCGGGGACGGGGTGAATGATGCACCTGCACTGAAATCGGCAGACATCGGTGTAGCCATGGGGATTACGGGAACTGATGTGGCAAAGCAGTCATCGGATATGGTACTCCTGGATGATAATTTTGCCACAATTGTCCAGGCAGTGAAAGAAGGAAGGACAATATATGACAATATTAAAAAGTTTATAAAGTACATTCTTACCGGTAATATCGGTGAAATCATTGTCATGCTTTTCGGACCCCTTCTCGGCATGCCCCTCCCCCTGCTTCCCATCCAGATACTCTGGATTAATCTCGTTACAGACGGGGCACCGGGAATCGCTTTAAGCTATGAACTGCCGGAAAGAGATACGATGGAAAGACCGCCCTATAAACCGGGGGAAAGCCTGTTTGCGCGCGGTGTCGGAAGACAGATTATCTGGGCCGGATTTCTTGTCGCGGCGTTCTCCCTTGCAACCGGTTATTTCTTTTATACATCCCCCGGGAATAACGGTTCATGGCAGACAATGGTGTTTACCACCCTCACCTTCTGTCAGATGATGTATGCATTATGCGTACGGTTCAACAGGGCATCGATATTTACCCGGAATCCCTTTTCCAACCCTGCACTGATTCTTGCTGTTCTTTCCACCCTGGGGCTCCAGCTTCTCCTTATCTATGTCCCGTTTTTCCAGGGTATATTTAAAACAGTGGCACTTACCCTGCCACAGCTGGCACTCTGTTTCCTGGCGGGTATGGGTATTATCCTGGCCATTGAAGCGGAAAAGTTTATAATAAGGTTATTAAAGAAATGAAGGAAAATGGAAATAAAGAGTTATGATTATACACACAGGAAAGGAATAAAGGAAGTGACCTGGGAGGACTTCGGGAATTTAGCCCGGAGGTTATCCGAATCACTCGCAAAAGAAGAAATAGATATGGTTATCGGGATTGCCCGGGCCGGTCTGTTCCCGGCGACTGCGGTTTCCTGTATGCTCCGGGAAGAGATGTATCCTGTACGGCTGACACGCCGTTATATCGACCAGGTGGTAAGGAAAACCCCCGAATGGAAAGTCCCCCTGCCTTACACAGAAGTACAGGGAAAGTCATTGGCGATCATCGATGAGATTGCAGACAGCGGCATTACCCTGGGTATGGTAAAGAAAGATGCCCTTGATCATGGGGCGCGGCATGTTATTACGGCAAGTCTCGTCTCCCATACATGGGCCGACCCGAAACCGGATTATGTTGTACTTGAAACAGACGAGTTGGTCATATTCCCCTGGGATTATACTGTTTATAAAGACGGGAAATGGATCATTCATCCGGAATATGAAGAAGCGATCCGGCTGCAGGAGGAAAAATGACAAGTATGTCAGGTATGTCTATTATATTGACAATAAACAGGGAAACGACTATCATTCAATCCAGATCACGCAAGAAAAATAATAGAAGAGAAAAGTGAAATCGTAAAAAGGATAGTATAATGAAAAATATATTCTTCAATTGTATTTTATTGATACTCTGTATCATCATCCTTACCGGCAGCTGTAATAAAGCGAAAATACCGGGAATAAAATTTTCAACCCTTACCTATGATTTCGGTGAGGTGGAACAGGGTGTCAATCCCGAATATGCCTTTGAGTTTACGAACACGGGAAACGGCACATTAAAGATTCTGGAGATAAAACCCAACTGCGGGTGTACGATACCGGGAAATTATACAAAAGAAGTTGCCCCCGGGGACACCGGGTATATCCCGGTGGTTTTCAATACAAAGGGGCTCCATGGTAACGAAGAAAAAAAAATAAAAGTCACGACCAATATTCCAGAGTCCGAACCGGTCTACCTGATCATTAAGGGTGTCATAAACATTTATATTATCATAAATCCCAATTATATCTTTTTGGGAAATACGGTAGTCGACGGCCCCCCGATAAAAGGAAGAACTTCCTTGAAAAATTTTTCCGATACCCCACTCACCATCGTGTCAGCAAAACTTACCGGGGAACGAAGTTCAATCAACGTTAATCCAGTAAAAGAAGGATTTGAATATATCATAGAAATGACAGAAACCGGGCCTTTCAAACCGGGACAGGTAAAGGAAATGCTTACTCTGACAATACAATTAAAAGATGAACGGGTATATGAACTTCCCTATATCTACAACGGGACACCGGATATTGAAGTTATTCCCGGCGAAATCACTATCTTCCCGGAACAGGAAAGGGGTGAATTAAAAAAGATTTTTTCCGTCATAAGTCACACCGACACACTCATAGAAATTATCAATCCGGAACTACACGGGAAATCGATGAATTTCATAATAGAAGAGTTTAAACCCAAAAAAGGATATCAGATTACCATTAACTTTGAAAAAAATTTTGTATTTCCCGGAAATGATATATATTATTTTTCCTTTGATTTAAAAACCGGTAAGGATATGACCCGTTATACGGTACCGTTTAAAAGACAGGAGGATACACAAAAGAATCGTTAAGAAAACCGGGGCGCCATGGACGGATTCCGCATGTGAGCGGTGGAATGGTAAAGTGAGATAATCTGCTGTACCTGTTTTGGGGGAAACCCCGTTATTTCCAAGATATCTTTTTCCGGGATATCCTGCTCAATCCCTGCAAGAATCATATCAACCTTCCCGGCATCAATTCCCAGTATATCGACATATTTATCCGACACCCCGGGCACCAGATCCGGATTCGGGGTTCGTTTTATGATTTCCCCGGGAACCTTGATATACCCGGCCAGTTGCAGGATCTGGGTCCGGAACAGATTGCGAAGGGGCATAACATCCGCCGTATCATCGACACCGAATTTTACATACAATCCCACGTAGTCCTCTGTCTTGTGAGCACTGCCTGCAACAAGCAGATTATTCTCTTCTGCATACTTGTACGTCACCACCATCCTGATTCGCTGTTTTGTATAAAATGAAGCAATACCATTCCTGACCAGGGGATGAACATCTCCCTTCATGGCCCTGACCAATATGTTTTCTTTTTCAGGATCCATGAATAATTTCACCGCCTTTTCCCTTAAACCTCTTGTCGGGACCCGGGATAGAATAAAATCGAAAGTCCCGAGCTTTTTAAGGACAGGGGAAATATCGATCTTTTTTGTCTTTATATCGAGGTATTTAGCCAGCATTGATGCATACTTTTCGGCCTCCGGATTCCCTTCTTTTTCCGGCAGAAGCAGTCCGGACACGTTCTCTTTCCCAATGGCATTGACACAAAGGGTTGCAACAACACTGGAATCCAGTCCCCCGGATATAGGGACAAGAATACCGGCCCGTTTCAGTTCAGAAACTTTCCTTTTCAGAAAATCCTGAATAATGACAGCATACTCAGACGGATTAATTTCAAGTGATTTTTCCAGAATACTCTTCATCATTTTTGTCCTTATAAAAAAATTTTATCCCTCTGTATTTGATTACTGCATCAATCTCTTTATCTATCTATATCTTCCTCGAGTATTGCAAACCCGGGACCGTCTGGGAATTTTACTCCCATTTCTTCTATGAAAGGGTAAAAGGTTTAAGAAACAATCCATAGACAATATCGATAATGATACCGGCAGGTGCATTAATTGAAGTTTTTGCTATGGGTTTATAAACTTCAAAAAGCTTCTGAGCGATCGGATTTGCATGAATGACACCGTCCATTATCCCGAACAATATGCCGTTTACCAGACTGACAATAAAATATCTGACCACAGGATACCTTCCATTAATTACCGGTATTCCGGTTATTGCTGTTTATAAGACAAATGTTAATGATCCTTTTTCATCTCTGCCTCACTTTTCCGCAGATAAAACGGGCCAATCGAATCAGGATCACCTTGCTTATTTAATTGATATTTTTCTACCCCGGCTGTAAGTAAAAAAAACGGGTTTATTAACGCATATCCCGGATCAAGCCTGAACTGGCTGTTTCTGTCTGATTCACTAAGAGAATCGAAGACAGCTTTTGCCCCGGGACCGGTCAGGAGGATTTCCGTATATGTACGGCAATTGTCAAGAAGTGTCTCTTTTGTCATATCAAAATAATCGGTTATTCTCTTGCCCTCCCGGTAAAACGCCGAATAATACCGGTTTTTCTTTGCATCAATTACCGGTATGACAATTTCCCTGCAATACCTGAACCCCAGGGCGATTGCATCCAGGGAGCAGATTCCAATAAGCGGACAATCTGCACCAAAGGCAAGACCTTTTGCCGTAGCAAGCCCGATCCGCAAGCCGGTAAAAGATCCCGGGCCAAGGGAGCATATCACCATATCCAGGCGCAATGAATCAGCACCTGCCTGTTCAAGTACCTTCCCTACCCAGGGCATAAGAAGAACTGAATGCTGAAACCCCATCTTTATTGAAAGATTTACAATGTGTTTTTTTTTGTTTTGAAAGCAAATACCAAGTGTTTCCGTTGAGGTTTCAATTGCCAGAATATTCATCATTCATTTCCAATCCTTCCACACGAATTTCCCTGCTGTTATCCTTCTTTATGGCAATGAGAATTCTTATTGTCTCCGCCGGAAGAAGGGAAGCCATTTTTTCTCCCCATTCTATCACGGCAATCCCGTTCCCATAAAGGCAGTCATCAATACCAATATCATCGAATCGATCCGGTTGGTCAATCCTGTAAAGATCAATGTGAAAAAGATCAGGGTTCCCGCGATACGAAGATATAATCGTAAAGGTGGGGCTGGTTACCTCCTCCTTAATTCCAAGGGCAAGGGCAATGCCTTTGACCAGGGTGGTCTTTCCTGAGCCGAGAGATCCTTCCAGGCAAATAATATCACCCTTTTCAAGCTTTTCCCCAATGAGTTTTCCCAGCCGGATGGTGTCTTCCGGTTTCTTACAGGTAAATACTGCCATAACTAAAAAGGAAGCTCGGGTTGTTCAGGAGGTGATGTAAACCTCTTTTTCTGTCTTCCGGTATTCTGATACGATCGGGGTTCAGGGACTTCGGCCCATTTATTTATCATATTATCAAAGTATGACTTTCTTAAAAGCTCCTCTTTCATTGCATCTGATATATCTTTTACTATGTGAGCATGGATATCTGCTTTATCTTCCCTTTTACTGAAATTCCAGGCAATATGTTTTTTAGTCTGCTGAATTTCCCGCCGGAGTATTTTAAGCTGTTCCTTATAATCCGCATGAACAGCCAGGATATGGGATACCGGGCAGTCCGGGGAAAAAGATCCCTGCTCGAAGCTCTGTAATGCATTGAGTTTTTCCAGTTCCTTTAGATCCTTTTGCCGGTACGCTTCCTGAACTTTATACCAGAGTTCAATCGCTGCCCCGTCTCCAGATTCGCTATTGTCCGGGTGAAGTTTCAAAACTAAAGACCGGTAAAGGGTTTTAAGCCTTGTATCATCTTCATAGTCATCAAACAGGGGTGTTTCATTTTCTTCCTTTTTCCCGGGAAAAAAGAAGCTTTTAAATTCATTAAAGAATTTCATATAAAGTACGGGATCTTCCAGGATTTCCTCACATCTGGGTAGACCGGAAAGAAACTGAAAGAATAATTCTTCTATTTCTTCATCTTCCAGGTCATCCCCTTTATCACTCTCTCCTGTAAAATCATCGACAAAATCCTCATCATCCTCTTCCACAGTAAAATCATCATCATCATCATCATCATTTTCTTCTTCTTTTTCCCAATCATCTTTCGTATCAGAATCATCATCCATATTAATAAAATCAGACCAGGGGTTTCCTTTTTTTAATTTATCAAGCTCTTCCCTTAATTTTTCCGGGTCTTTCATGAGTTCCTGGACAAGATTATATGCCTGGTGAAAACTTATGTTCTTACTGTATTTAACAAAATGAACAAGATTCACCATATCTTCCCTTTTATCTGTTTCCTGCTTTAATTCACGGATTTCCGTAAGCCTGGCCCCAAAGGTCGAGTTTAGCCATTGCATAAAAATGGGTTTATCTGTTTCTTCAAATTTTTCGATTTCCTGCTTTATTGTCTTATAAGTATTCAATATATGGGTGCATTTGGCGATTGCTTTACGGCGAACCGGCTTATTATTAATGACAAGTAATGCACTGCTTTCTTTCTTTATCGTATGAACTCTGTGCCTTTTTTTACCCTTTTTTTTCCGTTTCGGACTTTTTCTATTTATCCTGGACATAGTATGATAAAAGCATAAAATTTTCATATGGTCAAGAAAGGGGAAAAATTTTCTCTTGACAAAATTACGCAAATCAGTAATTATATGATTTCTGTAAGCTTAATACAAGGAGTAGATGAATGGACGAAGCGATTAAAAAACATAATATCGTGGAACGGAAGATTAAATTCGATATTGTACGTAAAAATACCTTAAGAAAACAGCTGACAAGGGATATCAGCAAGGTTGTCCGGTGGGCCGAATCACTTAATACCGTAAAAAACAGAAGAAAGAGAAAAAGGTATGTCAAGAACATTGAACGGTATGTCCCGGGGATTACAAAGACAAAAAAGACAGTTCTGGAATTAATAGACGATTTAAATACAAGGATGAAAGATGAGCTTAAGTATTCTGAAAATGAAATTGCCGATCTGCAGGAGACATATAAAAAAGAATATGAAGAAATGGTGAATGCACGAAAAATGTTTATAAAAGCAAAAAACGGCAGCTTAAATGAACAGGAAATAGAAGAGATTGCCGGGAAATCTGTAGAAGAGATGGTAATGCAAAAGGGTGAAACACCGGATTCAGGGGAAAAGGAGATGGTGATTCCCAAAGAAGAGCTTCTTGTAAAGGCCCGGAAAAGATTGAAGATGGAATCAAAGGATGCAGAAAAGGTAAATAATGAACTTGAATCCGAAGAAAAGGATAAAATTCTGTTTCAGAATGAAATAAAAAGAATGGCCCTGGAAAAAAAGATACTTTCATAACAGGGTATTTTTATTTGTATCATAAGAGATCTGCATCATTCTTCTTTATATGAAAGATGGATATTTTCTTAATCACCCAGATCCATTGTTGTACGCAGCTTTTTTAATGCAAGAATCTGTATTTGCCGTACCCGTTCTGCTGTAATATTGAATTGTTTTCCTACTTCATTGAGTGTGCATCGTTTATATCCGTCCAGACCGTATCTCATTTTGAGGATTTCCATTTCCCGTTCTTTTAACCGGGTAAGGGATTTCTGAATTTCCTTTTTAATAAGAGTGAAATTACCTTTGCTTTTTATTTCATTGTTCAATGAAATGAATAGATCATTCTTTTTCACTTTTTTCTCCTTGTAGTAACCGGCCACTGCAACCGGCAAAAAGTCATTTTTATTTAACATACTATTCTACAATAGATAGAAACAGGTGTCAAGAAAATTTTACCGGGGCATCAGGGTCGCCAGGGTGGCTAAATTTAGAATAGCTGCACCATTTGGAATTACTGTGCCAGGGACAGTAAATTTCATAATAAAGCCACAGATTCCGCTGGTTACTCAAGCGTTGGCTACGCCCACAACCCAAATCAAGAGAAGCAGGAAATAATTTATACCTGTAATTACATCAGATCCAGGAAGGATCCGGCC
>JAFGQK010000134.1 GCA_016935735.1 Spirochaetales bacterium
AATTATTCTCGATGCACCTATTTGCAAAGTTATATCTTTTTCTACTTTAATAATAAGGCAGTATATCCCTTTCATTATTACTTTCAACCATAATAGTCTTGATATTCGTCAATAATTTTCTTCGCTGGTAACTTGAACTGTTTCATAATGTAAATTTAAATCAGGCTGTGCCTATACCAGCGAAAAAATATCTTAAATATAGTTCCATTGTTATTTCTCTTCCTTGAACTGGCGGTGAATAAATATCCTTGTTTTTTATAAATACATGTAATCCTGATGACTTATAATGGAGTTAGCAGATACATGGGTATTATTCAATGATTTCATTGAATAGTTTTCAACTTAGTTGAACCCCAATTGTTATTTTTATAAGATGGTCTTATTTTAAAAACAAATTATCGCCGGAAATTGCTGAAGTAAAACATGACAATCATCCTTGACTCATATTCATAAAAAAAGATACATTAGTGGAAAGTATTTCAGGAAGCAGGCAAGGACACATACTTATGCAGGAAATAATGGCGGATATTCTGGCCGCGGAAGAAGAAGCGGAAAAAATAGTAAAACAGGCGCAGGAGAAAGCCAGTCAGCTTAAGACCTCTGTGGAAAATGAGGCAAGCGAACGTTTAAAAAAAGCAAAAGAGGATGCGCAGAAATTGATTCACGAAAAGACCGGACAGGCAAGGAGTGAAACGGAAAAGGAATTTCATGAAGCTGTAGAAAAAGCGGAAGAGGAAAACAGGATGTTTCTGGAAAAGAATTCGGAAAAAGTAGACAAGATTATTGAAGATATTGTGAAACTTATCATAACACCGGAATACGACCGGGAGTAGCATATGGCAAGTCCGGTTAAAAAATACGGTTTTATAAATGCCAAATTAAGAACAAGGATAAGTAAAATCCTGGATGATGAGTTTATGACCAGACTTGCCCGGGCTCATACCCTTGTAGAAGCAATTCAGCTTTTTAAGGAAACCCGGTTTTCAGGAATAGAAACGGTGTATACAAAAACCGGGGATTTGAAAATGGTGGAGCTTGAACTGCTGAAATATGAAATCAACCTGTATGTGGAAATAGAGAAATATGTTACCGATAATGTTCTTTCTTTTGTAAGGGTTCTTGCGAGCCGTTATGAAGTGGATAATCTTAAAAATATCATCAGACTCTGGTTTGATAAAATAATAAGGAAACGGGATATACAGGATGCATTATTATACATTTATGGTGAAAGAATTCATTATGATCTTCACCGGGATCAGATCCTTTCTGCAGAAAATATGATACAGATAGCAGAGATTTTAAAAGACACACCCTATGCAGAGATTATTCAGAAAACAAGGGAAGAAGTTGAAAAACGCCGGAGTTTATTTGCACTGGAAACTGAACTTGATGTGTATTATTATAAAATGCTTATTGCAGAGGTAGATAAACTGGAAAAAAGTGACCGGGCAATTGCACGGCGTATTGTTGGTGTCGAGATCGATTTAAAGAACATCAATCTTATTGTCCGGTTTAAAAATCTGTATGATCTCCCATTGCTTGATGCATTAAAGTACCTCCTGCCCTATGGTCATTCTGTCGATAAACAGGTACTTTCGGATGTATATGCTTCCCAGGATGTGGCAGGTGTCCTGAAAAGTTTTGTACAGAAGCAGTATTCCGGACTTGATGCACTATTGACAACCCAGAGTACGGAAAGTTACTCACGTCTTATCCTTATAGAGAGGGTACTGGACCAGATCATGATGTATGAAGTACAGAAAATTTTGCTGGGAAATCCTTTTACTATCGGGATCATTCTGGTTTATTTTATCCGTAAACGAAATGAGATCAGGAAAATCATTACGATATTGAATGCTAAATACTACAAAATTACGGATGACAGGATAATGGGCAGAATATGATGTTTACTACCCCGATGAAGCATATTATTGCCGTTGTACTCGATCATGATTCGGATAACGTTGCAAAAGAGTTAATCAGCCAGGGGCTTCTCCATTTTATGAGTATCCGTGAACTACACTCACCCTGGCGCGATAAAGTACAGGATGTTGTCCCTGATACATCCGGTGCAAGAATCGCGGAAATAAAAAAACGTATAGAATCATTATTAAGCATAACAGGCACATCAGTATCGAAAAAAGACCTGGATATCGAAAAATTGAAACCCCTGGATATTGACAGGACGGAAAAGCTTCTTGATGATATTTCCGGGAGTATCCAGGGTTACAGGGACAGGCAGAAGCAGTTTCAACAGGAGATACTTAAACTCCGGGATATCAAACGCCAGGTGAATCTCTTTGGTGATATAGGTGAAGGGATAAAAATCCATTCTGCTTATTCCTTTTTAAGTATACAGACAGGTTCTGTGCCTTCATCAAAGGCAGGCGACCTTTCACTTGCCATGAAGGAACTCCCTTCGGTAATCATAAAGTTACAGGAAATCGACCAGCATACACACCTGCTCGTTATTTCCATGAAAAAGGATGATTCGAGGGTGAACAGAATCTTTGAACAATCCGGCTGGCTCGATATGGAAATAACCGGTGATATGCAGGGTGTAAAGGAAGATGTAATCGGCGATCTCGATGTAAAATGTGCTGTTCTGGAAAAGGAACAGGATGATCTGGATAAGCAGGCCAAATCTCTTATCCAGGATAGAACCGGGGAGCTTCTGGACCTCTGGGAAATTTGCAGGCTTAACGAACTTTATTCCCGTGTAAAATCCTATTTCAGTAAAACCGCCCGGACAATTCTTTTTTCCGGTTTTATCCCGGCATCAAAACAGAAGGTATTGGAAGAAAGCGTTAAGAAAATTACCGCACAGCGCTGCTATCTTGAATGGAGTAACCCGGTTGACCGGGTAAAAGAGAATATCCCCAGTTCGGAAATACCGGTTGAGTTAAAAAATCCGAAAATTCTGTCACCTTTCCGGATGCTTGTACAGAATTATGCAATCCCGGAATACGGCTCAATCGATCCGACTCCTTTTGTTGCAGTAGCTTATTTCTGTATGTTCGGACTCATGTTCGGTGATGTGGGCCAGGGAATTATACTCGTTCTTTGCGGTATCATTGGATCACTTATTTATAAAAGTAAAGATAAGGGCCTTTTTGAACTGAGCCAGCTCATTATCTGGTGCGGTATTTCTGCGATCATTTTTGGAATTCTTTTCGGATCATATTTCGGTGTAGCTCTTTTCAAACCGGTCTGGTTCAATTACCATGGGATTATTACGGAACACGCCAGGGGAACAGGATTTGTAAAGGACGTGTATGGTATTCTTGCACTTACCATATATTTCGGTATCCTGGTAATCGGGGTGGGGCTCATTATCAATTGTATTAACCTGGTTGCCAAACGCAGGTGGTTCAGTCTTTTTATGGATAAAGGCGGACTTGTCGGGACATGGATGTATGGTGCAGGTGTGTATACTGGCTGGTATTTTGCAACTCACGGGTATAAGGAGTTGCCCAATGGTTATTTTCTCCTTTTTGCCCTGGGATTACCCACTTTTTTCTTTTTTTTCAAAGCACCCATAAAGTTTATAAAGCGTAAAATACACGACCCTTCCATTTCCTTTACACCACTTGTTCCTGTAGATTTTTTCATAGAGTGGTTTGTGGAACTCATGGAAATAGTAGGGGGGTACCTTGCAAATACCCTTTCTTTTATGCGGGTTGCAGGACTGGGGATTGCCCATGTAAGCCTTATGTTTGCCTTTATGAAGATGGCGGAATCGGCCGGTACTATTGCAGCAATTCCTATTCTCATATTCGGAAACGGACTTGTTATTTTTCTGGAAGGATTATCCGCGGGAATACAATCCCTGAGGTTAAATTATTATGAATTTTTCTCGAAATATTTTACCGGAACAGGGAAAGCCTATTCCCCTGTTTCTTTACACAGCGATTAATAGTAGTTGAACTCTGTTCAATAAGTTGAACCACGATTGTAGTTTTTTAAGTGATTTTCAACAATAGTTGAAAACAAGATGATATTCAACAGTAGTTGAAGTCCAATTATATCAGAAACAAGGTGATTAAATATAAAAGAGGAGGAATGAATGAATAATCAACAACTGCACTTAAAAGGGAAGATTATCCGGGGGCAAAGTATCCTCGTCATTATTATACTGATGATATTCCTCGGAAGCATTACAACCGTATTTGCCCAGGCAGGTGAACCGCAACAGCCGATGAGCAGGGAAAAAGCGGATGTGACGGCATTTGCCCTGATTGCTGCGGCGGTTGCCTTTGGATTTGGCGCAATAGGCGCCGGAATTGCAATCGCGAATATCGGGTCGGCAGCTATGGGTGCCATCGGTGAGCGGCCGGAGATCGCGGGCCAGGCGCTTCTGTTTGTTGCCCTTGCCGACGGGATCGCGATATTCGGATTTATTACCGCACTCATGATATTGGGCAAGGCATAAACCGGGAATGAATTATTTTGTGATCGGGGATGAAGATACAGTATTGGGATTCGGCCTGGTCGGTGTAAAGGGAAGTACTGTTCAGGATAAAGAGCAGGCAGAAGAAGCATTCCGGACAGCGCTGGAAGATAAAGATACCGGTATCATTATTATCACGGAGCGGATCGCGGAACTTATCCGGCACCTTGTTGACAGGTACCTCTTCACCGAACGTTTCCCCCTTATTGTGGAGATTCCTGACAGGGAGGGGCCGGTTACGGGAAAGCCCAATATCCGTGAAATGGTGAATGTGGCTATCGGGATCAAGCTTTAATGAATGGAAACACCGATGAATACAAGGAAACATAAAGAAGTACATAGCGGGAAGGAAAAATCGAAAATGGAAGGACAGTTGGGTGATGAAAAGGGAAAAGAGAAACTCATTACAGGAATAAACGATGATGCTCAAAAAGAGGCAGAAAAAATTATAAAACAGGCAGAAACGTATGCAGGAGAAAGAAAACAGGCGATTGAAAAACAGGTAAACACAATTATGGACCAGGCCCGGGCAAAGGCACATGAACAGGTTGAATCAATCCGCAGAAATATGAAAAGCGCTATTGCTGTAGAGATAAAACGATTGAATCTAAAGATAATGGACAGGATAATGAGTACAACAATCCAGAGGGTAAAAGAGAGGATAGCAGGAAAAATCATCACACCGGAGTATCCGGGTATTTTTCTGGGCTGGATTATTGAAGCAGCAATCGGATTAAATGTGAATGAAGCATATGTGAATACATCTGCACAGGAAAGAGAATATATCACTACTGAATTATTAAAGAAAGCATCTGATACGCTTTTTACCCTTACAGGGAAAAGAATTGAGCTTTTCAAATCGGAAGAAGACCCTTATCTGGCCCAGGGTATTGTCCTTTATGCAAAGGACGGAAAGACCGCTTTTAATAACCAGGTTCCCACACGGCTGTTAAGGTATCAGTCAGAAGTGAGAAAAATGATCTACGATATGCTGTATGGAAAGAAAAAAGGGTGAGTATATGAAAGAACGTATTATAGGCCGGGTAAAACGGGTGAATGGCCCTGTTATTATTGCCATGGGAATTACTGATGCAATGATGCTCGAACTGGTATATGTCGGAGAGATCCGCCTTGTAGGGGAAATTATCAAACTGGAGGGTGATAATGCCGTTATCCAGGTATACGAGGATACAACAGGGATAGTACCGGGTGATAATGTTTATGGTTCTGGAATGCCCCTTTCTGTTGAACTGGGACCCGGGCTTATCGGGACAATATATGACGGAATTCAACGCCCGCTGGAAGAAATCTATACGATTTCGGACCACTTTATCGAACGTGGAATCAGGCTTTCACCCCTTAATAGGGAGAAAAAATGGCATTTTGTCCCCGGTGCAATAAAGCCGGGAAGTCCTGTTGCCGGGGGACAGGTAATCGGAACAGTTCAGGAAACCATTTCCATTTTACACAAAATCCTTATTCCACCCGGTATGCAGGGTGATCTTATCTCTTTAGTGCCGGAAGGAGATTATACGATTGATGAGCCGGTTGGCCAGGTAATGACACAAAATGGGGAGGAACAGGTTTTCCTCATGCAAAAATGGCCTATCAGGCAGTCCAGGCCGGTAAAAAAACGGCTCCTGCCCGGACTGCCCCTCATCACAGGGCAGCGAGTCCTGGACACCCTTTTCCCTGTAGCAAAAGGCGGGACCGTGGCAATCCCGGGAGGATTCGGGACCGGTAAAACCATTACCCAGCATGCTGTTGCCAAATGGTGTAATGCGGATGTTATTGTCTATATCGGCTGCGGGGAAAGGGGAAATGAAATAACCGATGTACTCACAGAGTTTCCCAAACTTGTAGACCCCCGTACAGGGGCCAGTCTTATGACCCGTACTATCCTTATTGCCAATACATCCAATATGCCTGTTTCTGCGAGGGAGGCGAGTATCTATACAGGAGTCACTCTTGCCGAGTATTATCGTGACCAGGGGTTCCATGTTGCTGTAATGGCAGATTCAACATCCAGGTGGGCAGAAGCCCTCCGGGAACTTTCAGGCCGTATGGAGGAAATGCCGGCAGAAGGGGGATTCCCGGCTTACCTCCCGACACGTGTTGCAGAATTTTATGAGCGTGCAGGATATATGGATACTTTAAGCGATACCAAAGGTTCTGTTACCCTTATCGGTGCTGTTTCCCCGCCCGGGGGGGATTTTTCAGAACCCGTGACCCAGCATACAAAACGCTTTGTCCGGTGTTTCTGGTCCCTGGACAGGCAGCTTGCAAATGCACGGCATTATCCTGCTATTTCCTGGCTCGACAGTTACAGCGGGTACCTGGAAGAAGTGGCGTCCTGGTGGGAAGGGGAGGTGGGGACAAGCTGGTCAGAAGACAGGGCGGAGATTATTGAACTTCTCCAGAAAGAGGTAAGGCTTCAGCAGGTGGTGAAACTTGTCGGGCCGGATGCTCTTCCCGACAGTCAACGTTTTATTATTGAAGTGTGCACACTTTTTAAGAATGCCTTCCTGCAGCAGAATGTATTTGATAACCTGGATCAATTTTCCGTACCCTTGAAGCAACTCAAAATGCTCCAGGTGATTCTCCTCTACTGGCGAAAAGGATCCCAGCTTGTCCGGGGCGGGGTGACACTGTTGAAATTAAAAAGAATGAAGGTCTTGCAGGATATAGTGAAAATGAAAATGACCATTGCGAACGAGGATACGGACCAGATCGATCAACTCGCACTTCGCCTGGAACGGTCATTCGAACGGATGGAGTCGATTTATGCCTGATTCTTATAAACTTCACGATGTGGCAAAACGGTTGCTTGCAGGAAGAGAATATATCGGTGTTGACAGGATCGACGGTCCTCTTGTATTTATAAAAAATACCCATGCAGTTGGGTACAGGGAACTTGTCGAATGTGTTGATGAAACAGGAAGAACAAGACCCGGGATCGTCCTGGATACATCCACCGATATTGTGGTGGCACAGTTGTTTGAAGGAACATCCGGCCTTACAATGCCGGGCACCCGTGTAAGGTTCAGCGGGAAACCCCTGTCCATTGGGGTAACAAGAAAGATGCTTGGGAGAGTATTTAATGGCCTGGGCCATCCTGTTGATGATGGCCCTTTTCCTGTTGGTGATGTTGAACTGGATGTGAATGGAAAACCCATCAATCCCACTGCCAGGGTATATCCGCGGGATTTCATCCAGACTGGTATTTCGGCAATTGACGGCATGAATACACTCATCCGGGGACAAAAGCTCCCAATTTTTTCCGGTAATGGATTGCCCCATAATGAACTTGCCGCACAGATCGCACGCCAGGCCAAAATCCATGGGGCAGAGACTGATTTTGCCGTTGTATTTGCTGCCATGGGAGTAAAACATGATGTGGCGCAGTTTTTTATCCGTTCATTTGAAGAAAGCGGTGCACTTGAAAATGTCGCCCTTTTCCTTTCCCTGGCAGATGACCCGTCTATTGAACGGCTCATCACCCCAAGAACAGCCCTTACCCTTGCCGAGCATCTTGCATTTCATCATGACATGCATGTTCTTGTGATCATGACAGACATGTCCAATTACTGTGAATCATTACGGGAAATTTCCACTATCCGGGGTGAGATCCCTTCACGCAAGGGATATCCCGGGTATCTCTACTCCGACCTTGCCGAACTCTATGAACGGTCCGGTATGATCAAGGGGTTTAAAGGTTCCATTACCCAGCTTCCTATCCTTACCATGCCGGACGATGATATCTCGCATCCCATCCCTGACCTTACCGGGTATATTACCGAAGGGCAGATTGTCTTTGAAAGGGAAATGTATGCACGAAATATCTATCCCCCGGTCGCCGGTCTGCCATCCCTTTCCAGGTTGATGAAAGACGGGATAGGGGAGGGGATGACCAGGGAGGATCATCCACACCTGGCAAGTCAGCTGTTTGCTGCATACAGTTATGTCAAAGATGTGAGAAACCTTGCATCCGTGATCGGGGAAGAGGAATTGACACCCCTGGATCATCAGTATCTTGAGTTTGGCGAAACATTTGAAAGGAAGTTCGTCACCCAGAAAAAGGATGAAGACCGGACAATCGAGGAAACCCTTGATCTTGGGTGGGAAGCATTAAGCCTTCTTCCTCCTGAAGAACTGCACAGGGTAACAGAAGAAGAGCTTGAAAAATATTACGGAAGGTAGGATATGCCCCATACGAATATTGCACCCACGAAAACAAACCTTATCAAACTCAAACATGAACTAAAGTTCGCTCTCCTGGGCCATGAACTTCTGGATCAGAAACGAAATATCCTGGTAATCGAACTTCTTACCCTTGTCGACCAGGCCGTGGAGCACCAGGAAAATGTGGAAAAAGCCCTTGCTGATGCATACAGAACACTGGAGGAAGCTGTTCTTTCCATGGGAAAACTCAAGGTTGTTCACCTGGCAAGCAGTGTTCATATTGATGCAGCGATAACAATTAAAGAGCGAAAGGTAATGGGTGTTCCCCTTCCTGTTGTTGATACTTCCTTTACAGAGTATGCCCCCTTTTACAGCCCACATGGCACGAGTTTCTGGATAGACAGTTCTTTATCGGAGTTCAAAGAAACATTGAAAATCATGGGCAGGCTTGCGGAATTAAAGATATCCATTATAAGGCTGGCAAAAGAGGTAAGAAAGACAATAAGAAAAGTAAATGCACTGGAGAAAATAGCGATTCCCGATCTGGAAGATATGGTCCGGTATATTCAGAACAGACTTGAAGAAGGTGAAAGGGATATGTTTATTCTTATGAAAATGGTAAAAAAAAGAATTGAAACGAAGATTGAAAACGAAGAATGGAAAAAGAAAAAAAATATAGAGAGTGAATAAAGGAGAGAGTGATGGAAGGTCCGATAAAGAAAGTAATGGTGTATATCGACGGTACTGAACAATCGCTTGCTGCGGCACAGTATGCGATCTGTCTTTGCCGTTCAACAGGTGCAAAGCTTACAGCCCTGTATGTGGTGAATACCCGTGCCCTCTCCGATCTTTTAAAGGCTCATATATTTTTAAAAGAAGAACAGGAAGAATACAGACATGACCTGGAGGCAGATGCTCTTAAGTATCTTAATCATGTAAGAGATATGGCACGGCAGAAAGGACTTGCGATTGAAACAATGCATTCAAGCGGGACCATTCACCAGGAGATTAAAGTAAAGGTAACAGAGCTCGATATCGATCTTCTTGTCCTTGGTGAATTGTCCAGGATCCGGAGCAGGAGGGACGAACTTTATAATGAAACAGAGCGGGCAATGAGGAATGTTCCCTGTTCTGTCCTTATTGTAAAAGATGAGGACAGGGTGTGGGATATGTTTGATCGGCTTTTATAAAATTCTTAATCTTTTCCGTTAATATCCATCTATTTGAAATTACACTGATTTAATAATATTTTCCCATGAAAGCAGCAATATCTCTGGTTGTTGTTTTCTTTCATTACATAACGTTGGCTACACACACAACCCAATTAACAAGCTATCCAGGTTTTTTTTATTATACTGGTCTCATTAACCTGGCGGCCAATGTTTATCTATTTTGCTTAAAATCTTGTTAAAATAACAAGATTTTAAGTCAAAATAGCATAATTTGCATAAACCATATTCTTAAAACTCGCAAAACCGGCTGGAAAATTTGTATTTGGCATGGATTATAAATATAATAAAAGGTATGAGAGGGTTTTTATGTTTTTCAGAACAATCATTTTAATATGTTCTTTTTCTCTTATTTCCGGCGAGTATTAATTTTTTAAAAGGAGTATAAACTTATGCTTATAGTCGCTTTTTTATTGTTCATTATTTTACTATTCTGTTTGTGCGGACTCGGGATAACTCTTGCCATGAATTTTTTTTTCGGCAAATTGCCTTCTTTTGTCATAAATCAATTGAATGAAATCCTTGAAAACTTTCTTTTTTTTAACCCGGGAAATCCTTTTTTCTTTATTGTAAGAGTACTCGTGATAACTGCAATTCTCTGTTTTGTGCTTTTAATTATTATAAGAAAAATTTCCGGGGGTTTTAAATGGAGCGGTTCCGCATTCATTTGTGCAGGCATTGTAATAATTGCATTCACCATAACCATTGCATCCATGATTGATACAAAAGAAATCGGCAAAGGACTTTTATATGCAGCAAAGCAGAGCGGAATAAAACTGAATGGAACAGCAGAAAACGCGGCAATTCGTCTTTTTATTTCCACAGGAATAACAGGAGCAGTTTCCTTATTTACCGGTATTGTCTTGATTATTACCGGAACTATCGCAAAAAGAATCAGGGAAAAAAGACGTAAAAAAAAGGCAGAAAAACCTGTTCAAGCCATTCATAAGGAAATAACAGGAATGAACCAGAATGAAACAGAAAAACCCGGCCAATCCGGTAATGAAGAAAACATACTTATAAAGAATGAAGAAACAGAAAAACCCGGGCAATCCGTCAATAAAGAAACAATACATTTGAATAGCGAAGAAGCAGTAGAAGATGATTCAATAATGCCAATTGATGAAAATAAAAAAGACAACAATACCAGATCCGGATTACAGGGTAAAGAAAGTAAGATTTCCCTGAAAATAAACATCCCGGATTCCTTAAAAAAGATATTGATTTTTTCCGGGGCAGGGATAGTGCTGGTCGTTATAATCGTTTGCATTGTTCTGTTTATCAACAGGGATACGAGTATAAAAACAGTAATCAATACGTTTGACATTAAAGCCTCGGATAATGAGTCCGTATCGGTAAAAGCAGATAACAGGCTTTCGGTTGACTTACCGTTCGGGACGTTGAAAAAGGATGATGAACTGGTTATATCATCCGTAGAAAATATCCCCGGACCGGACGGAATAACGCTCCCGTATATGTATGACATTTCCATGAAAAAAGACAACCGTTTCGACAATTATATAACAATTTCGTTGCCGCTGGAACTTTCTCATACACCATCCCTGGCAAATAACTATTATATGCCGGTCGCC
This sequence comes from Spirochaetales bacterium, assembly GCA_016935735.1. GTDB lineage: Bacteria > Spirochaetota > Spirochaetia > SZUA-6 > JAFGRV01 > JAFGRV01. Next base: position 11,454 of record JAFGQK010000134.1, read on the forward strand.
GTCTGGTTCGATACCTCGTCAAAGGAGTGGAAACCGGCTTCATATGAAATAGATGTTCATTCCCACCGGATCCACATATATACGGATCATCTGACAACGCATTCTGTCGTTCAGGCAGATCAGACAGCGGAATCCGGCCCTATGAAAAAAGTGCCTTTTCCTAAATTCCCCTGTGTTCCTTTCTTACCGAGTGCAGATATGACAGATATAAGCCGTATTTTTCTAAAAGGTACAAACACGGAGGAAGCACTCCTCGCAGGCTGGACAATCGGGCTTACGTGGTTTGGTTATGCCGGGAATGCCGGAACACTCGCAGAAGAAGTGCTGGAAATCGAACAATTAAAAGAAATCAATACCTATGCAGGATATCTGGGCCTGGGCTTTACCCTTATTCAGTATACCCTGGATATTTCAAGTGGAAATAAAGCGACAGCAGAAAATGCCTATATAAATCTTGTAAAAGGCGTTAAGGATTTTGCCATTGGTACCTGGGGCAGCAAATATCTTAAAATCGGGAATGTCGCCGGGTTCATTATCGAGTACCGCCTTACACAATTTTATAATGCAGCGATCCAGAGCCGTAATAAACGGTGGGAAGCAGGATACCGGGAATATTATAAAGAAATGAATGAAAAAAAATATACGAAAAAATGGTGGTATGATAATATCCTGCGAATTATAAATAAGGTAAAAAAACCGGATAATCTCGTTCCTGCCGTGGATGCCTTTATCAATAAATATCTATCCGAATTCTGGAGTCTTTCATATGACAAGCAATATATCTATTGTGAACAGGCGCCGCAAAGCCTTTTACCAATCAAGGGAGATATTACAGAAGATATAGAGAATAAAATTTCTCTTAATTATAAAACGGAGTTGAAAAAAATCATCGATGAAGTTTCCCTGGAGATCGAAAAGAAAATCCGGATGGAACAGATGAATGAGGTTTATAACCAGCTTATTAAAATGCAGAGAAAATTGAACCAGGTCTATTCCATAAAAATTGTACTTGCCGGAAAAAAGGAACAGAAAGAAAATGCCTCTGTTGTTCTTTCAGCAACTCCGGGCTGGTCCGGGAAAATGGACGGAAATGGGGAATGGAAATTGAATTTTACCTTATTCGGCTATCTTGAAGCAAATACCCCGGACAGGGTAACGGTTACCTGTAAAACAAAGGATAATAAAACACAAATAGTGGAGAAATCATTTTCCATAAAAGGCAGGAATACCACTGTTTCGTTAACAATCCCGGAGGAAAAAGTACCGGAGGTTGTTGCAGAAACAACCGCTCTTCCGCAAAAAGAGGACCGGCAGACACAGACCGATACCGGGGAAGAGACCTCCATACCCCGGACAGATTACAGTAAATATCGTGGCTTTACTCCCGATCAGCTTATGTTTTTACTGGAAGAAAGAGTACGCTGGCTGGCAAATGAGGTCTATAACGAAAAACGGTATCCGCCGGCAAAAGCGGTTATGGAGGTGGAAGCTATTTTTGATTATATTGTGGAAACCTCTGATGAAGTTGATAGCGTATACTTTAATATTGATAGTGAAAAATACTTAGAGTTAGTTAATCTTTATACTGCAGTTTTAGGAAAGTTCCATGAACCGGGGCTTAAAAATCCGGAACGTTTTACCGAATTAAAGAAATTGTCGTCCAAATGGTAACTATCTTGTTTTCCTGTTAAAAGACACGATAATGACGGCAGCGTGATATATTTTAGTTATTTTACTCGGGTGGGAATTCGATATCAGGCATAACCCCTGACAGAAAGATAAAGAACCACTGAATACACTAGAACACACAGCGTTGGCTACGCCCACAACCCAAATCAAGAGAAGCAGGAAATAATTTATACCTGTAATTACATCAGATCCAGAAAGGAT
>JAFGQK010000135.1 GCA_016935735.1 Spirochaetales bacterium
ATATTATAATAGGTAGATTTATTAGTGCCGATTAGTGAAGATGAGTGGTTACTATCGGGGGAGCAGTTACGGTTTTTTGTTAAAAAACCTGATTGGGAAATCGCACCCCTCTTCTCTCCTCTGCTTGACATGAAGAAGAAATGAAGTTACATTTAAATCAAAAGAACATCCACCAGTTATGGGAGGTTTTTTATGTGGAAAGAGATATATGGGAAAACGACAATGATCGGGAGTCTCCCCCACTCTTCTGCCGTTTCTGCCCTGTCACTCCTGGACAAATACCCGCTTGGTATCCCTGCGTGGCCGCAATTGCCGAAACGTTCCTTTAAAGAAGCAATGATCCCCCAATACAGTGAAGGATTCCCCGGTATACTGGTAGATGAAGAGAATAAAAGAATCCGGGTCGAAAAAAATGATGCACTTCTTGATGAAATGGCCTGTTTTTATGAAGATATAATCGCAGAAAAAACTGCGGTCTTTGCTATCTCACCGGAATATGCCTCCGGATTTCATTCATTCTGTGAAAAGCTTGATAAAAAACATGAAAAGCTTCCATTAGTAAAAGGTCAGGTAACAGGCCCTTTTACTTTCGGGCTCGGGATGAATGATAATGAAGGAAAAGCCGTATGGTTTGATGAGCAGTACCGTGATGTTGTGCTTAAAGGACTTCTTATGAAAGCATACTGGCAGATAGAAAAACTTTTCGAACTTGCGGAAAAGGTTATTATCTTTTTTGATGAGCCCATATTTTCCGCGCTTGGAACACCTGCTTATCTGGGCATACAGGATGATGATGTGGTATTCACCCTGAATGAGCTCGTGGAAGGGTGTCACGGGAAAGGTGCGGCAGTCGGCATTCACTGTTGCGGCAATATGGACTGGGGGCTTTTAGCCCGGACAGCTATTGATATTATCGCTTTTGATGCATATTCCTTTGGTGATAAAGTTACTCTTTACCCGGATGAGCTTACCGCGTTCCTTGACCGGGGTGGTATCCTCGGCTGGGGTATTGTTCCTACACTTGAACCGGAAAAGTTAAATAAAGAGACAGAGGCAGGGATCAGGAAGGTCTACCAGGATCTCCTCGCCCTGTTCACTAAAAAAGGGATGTCTGAACAGATCATTTCCTCTCAAATCCTTTTTACCCCATCCTGCGGCATGGGATCTCTCAAGCCGGAAGAAGCAGAAAAGGTATTAAAGCTGTTATCTGTATGTTGATTGTCCGGCAAACATATCACGATTTCTCCTTGCAATTATTCCGAGATTAATTCCTTTTCGGCTTCCAGCCGGTCAAATTCCCTTTCAAGCTCTTCAAAGGAAGAAAAAAAGGTTAATAAATCCTTTTTTGAATTGAAAATCTCTGAATAACCGCCCGGATCTCTTGCAGACCGTAATTCATGTGCCTTATCATCGATCGGGGAAACATCCTTTATCACTAATTTTGCCTGTCTGGCAAGGATCGCTTTATAAAATTTCTCACACCCTTCGATTAATTCCCTTAAATTTCCAAGGATCATGATGCCTTTCTGGGTATCTGAATAAGGATCTTTTGCCCACTTTTTTTCCAGTTTTACTCCGATATCCTTAGTTTGCTTTAACACTTCCAGATGCTTTTCAAGGGTATCATAATCATCCGTCTTCCAGGTGAATTCTAACGGTTCCAGTATATTCTTCCATCGAATAAGTTCGATCTTCCATAACTCACCCGAATACTTCATCAGATAGTCATCAAAGAAATTTCCTGTATCATCCAGTATTTTAACAAGAGTAGAAGATTTATCCGTTTTTTCCCGGTCTGTTAATTTTTTCCTGATCTGTTTGATCTTTTCTATTCTTTCCTTGATATCTTTTATCCTTATATGAATATTCTCTTCGTCTTTTAGAAGATATTTTTTTGACCGGGTTAATCTTTTTTTCAATCTTATATCTATAAGCAATCCGGATAGTACGGAAAGAAGGGAAAATCCTCCCATACTTATAAAAAGACGGGGGAGCTGTATCGTATATTTTGTAAATAATTCAACAATACCATAAACACAAACATGACCTGCAATAATAAAACCAGGAAATTTTATACTTAATAATGGGCTTTTCTCCTTATAAGGATGTAAAATACCGCAATGGGGACAGTATTTATCGTTATTCAGAACCCAGTATTTGCAGATCCGGCATTGTATATATTCAGTCAATGTATATTCCTTGTTCCTTTGTGTCCTGTCATATACAATCAGTATAGCTTTTCACGGGAAAAAAAGTCAATATCTTTTTCCTCCATATTCACAAGAGGAATTACCTGAAAGATAAACCAGGCAAAATATAGAATAACACTTTGTAAGCCACCTTGTTAAACTAAAAGGGACTTTTTATCTGCTTTTTTGAAAAATCGGCTATATAAATATGAAGGCAAATGAATGCCTTAATGTATGGTATCTTTCGTTTAAAGAAAAAATATGATATAAAAGCTTGCATTATAATGATTATGTGCTATTATTTATGGAGGATATATGCGATTAATAATTATTATTATTTTAATACTTATGGTAAATATAATATATTCACAAGATATAGAATTTTTATCAAAATATTTCATGGACTCAAATAAGATTGAGTGCAAAATGTTTAACATTTTTGATGATATTTCTAATCCAGATATAAACGGCAAAGATGTTACTATAAATATAAAAATGATAAGTGAAAATGCAATTGGTTTTTATATTGATGATTATGAGAAACCCATTTTTGTTTATGATAAAAAGAATAATTCTATAAATCTAAGTGTAAAATGTGAAGGGATTCAATATAGTGAAATCACCTTAGTGCATATAAATAGTATTGTATCAATAGATGATCTTTTTTTAATAGATTTAGATTATGGGGATAGCTATTATTATTCAAATGAGAATGATGATTATCTCCATGAAGCAGGAATTAAAATAGCAAAAAAAGGAAATAGATTTTATTTATTCTGTTTTGAATGGGTACATAATAAGGATATTGATGGTAGAATCGTTGAAGCATGGGGCTATGGAAATATATTTATCTATAATCAAGAATAAAAGCGTACAACAACGGCTTGCCGGCTGTTATTACAAAAACACTATCTGAAGTTCCATTATCATTTAAATCAATTATCCTGCTATTAGCCAGGTAAACAATCCTCAAAACCATAGCAATAT